>CAZPYW010000001.1:0-47205 GCA_964590095.1 uncultured Oscillospiraceae bacterium
TTGTTAAAGTTTTGTTTGCATTTCCACTGTTACGAAAAAACAGCGGCGCACATGTGCGCCGCTGCGTGTTTTCCTTATGCATCTTCCGCATCGGGCAGCTCGACCACGGTGGGCTGATGCCCCACGCGCGGCAAAAAGCGCGTAAGCACATCGTGCATGGAGAGCGCCAGCGTTGAGGTATTGATGCACGGATGACAGCCGATCCGTGCGCTTTCATAGATCGGCCGGTCGATGACCAGCTTGACGGCATGCTCCGTGTCGTTCATCAGACCAAGCACGCTGACCGAGCCGGGCGTGATGTTCAAAAGCCGCTCCATATCCGCGCTGTCAGCAAAGGACAGGCGGGATACGCCCAGCTGTCGGCTCAGATCCTTTGTCTTAAAGACCTTGTCGCCCTCCAGCATCAGCAGATAAAAATCCGTCTTCTGGCGGTTGCACAGAAACAGATTCTTGCAGATTGCCTCGCCTAATACCGCCTCAACCGCGTGACAGGCCTCAATGGTGTCGGCGTGGTCATGATCGACACGGTCATAGTCGATTCCAAGCTCGTCCAGCAGTCGATAGCAGGCAGCTTCCTTTTCCAGCCGACCGGAGAGATCAGCCGGCCTGCCGTGTAACAGGTTTGAAAGATTCATGCTTATCCAACTCGGATGTAGAGATCCGAAATGGCCACTCCTTCCTCATAGGGATTGCAGCAGGTGTTGACGGTTTCTGCCACACCGGCCGCGTCCAGCACGTAATATGACCCGCCCGCAATATAGGTGGCCGCGCCCGGGAGCGTTGCCGTCTGAATCTGTGACAGGTCACACAGCATCAGCGTTTCGGCCAGCCAGAGGTAGTTGCCGGTGGTAAAGCTGCTGATCGTCGAGCTTTTCAGCAGGCTCAGTACCCCCGGCAGTGCAACCGCGCCGCGCAGCGACGTCCACTGGTCAAGTGCTGCGCTGATAAATTCGCGCTGCACCGATACGCGCCCAAGGTCGGCCGTAGGATAGCCCGAACGAAAGCGCAGCAGCTGTAGCGACTGCGCGCCGCTGAGCTTCTGCTCACCGGCAGAAAGCTGGATACTCAGCCCCTGTGAGGGGTCGGTATAATACATGTCCATGGGGACGTTAAAACGCACGCCGCCCATGCGGTCGATCATGCTCTCAAGCGCCGCCATGTCGATCAGCATATAGCCGTCGGGACGGAAGCCGACGATCTCGGTCACGCGCTCAAGCAGCTCTTCAATGCCGTCTGCGCCGCCGCCCGCCCAGCCATAGGCCGAGTTGATCTTCGGTACGGCGTATTCACAGTAGACCAGCGTGTCGCGCGGGATGGAAACCAGACTGACACCGCGCGTTTCGCGGTCAAGCCGCATCAGCATCATGGTGTCCGTGCGATAGCCGCCCTCATCCACGCCCGCAAGCAGGATGGTGCTGCATCCGTCGCGGCGTGTACCGGAGGGCTGGTCACAGACAGGCTGGCGCGCCAGACTGACCAGCACCACGCAGCACGCCACCAGAAGCCCCAGCACGATCAGAATCGCATTTCGCACGCCGCCGTGCTTTTTTTCGCGCGGCGCAGGCTCGCTTTCCTCATCTGCATAGCGCGCGGCCATCTGCGCGCGCTGTGCGGCCGTCTCGGGATCCTCGCCCTGCTCATACAGCCACTGCGCATATTCCTCACTGTCGGCGCGGGGGGCAGGGCGCGGCTGCGCGCGGCCACGGCGGGGCTTTTTGCTGCGCTGCTCAAGCTCACGCATTTTTTCGGCCTCCTCTTCCTCGCGCTCACGCAGCTCGCGCTCGCGCGCAAGGCGCTCCTGCTCGCGCTCACGCTCATACTGCGCGCGGCGCGCAGCCTGATACGCGGGGCGCGACTGCTCATAAAACGTCAGCGGCGGGAACACGATCGGCGCTTCCGGCTCGGCCGGTGCGGACGCTGTCTGCTCCGGCTCTGCGTCCTGCGTCACAGGCTCGGGCGGCGTCTCACCATAGAATTTTTCGTAATCAATGTGGATATCCTCGGCACGCAGCGGCGCAGAGGACGCGCCGCACGGCTCCTGTGCGGGCATCTCAGCCGGCTGCGGCTGCGGTGCGTCTTCATTTGGCGCCTCATCCGGCGTCTCACCCAGAAGACTTTTGACATCAGCCAGAAGCGCATCCAGCTCGGCATCCCGCTCAACCTGCGCGCACGGCTCCTGCTCTGCGGCAGGCATATCCGGCAGTGTACCGTTTTGCAGTTCGTCCATATCCGGCATAGAAGCAGGCCCCTTTCCTTTTGCGCCGCGCATGCGGGCGCAGATTGATACCAGATTATTATACAATATTCCTGCCATTTTGTAAACACCCCGCAAATTGCAAGGAAAGGTTTGAAAATCCGTCTGCCGCGTGATATAGTATGAAAAAACTGCACCATGGAGGTTCCCTCATGAGCTATGACGTGAGTATCGTCCGCTGTGAAAGCTATGATCCGGCGGTCTGCCGCACCGCACTGGAGCAGGCGCTTGCGCCGATCGGCGGTCTTGACTGGGTCAAGGCCGGTATGCGCATCGCCATCAAGGTCAATCTGGTCTCGGCCATGAAGCCCGAGGAGGCGGCGACCACCCATCCAGCGCTGCTGTGTGAGCTTGTCCGGCTTCTGACTGCGCGCGGCGCGTCGGTCGTGCTGGGTGACAGCCCCGGCGGCCTGTATACGCCCGCGCATCTTTCCCGTGTGTATGACGTGACCGGTATGCACGACTGCGAGGCGTTCGGCGCGGAGCTGAATCAGGATTTCTCGCAGAAGGAGGCAGCCTGTCCCACGGCTGTTGCGGCGAAGCGCTTTACCTATACCGCGTGGCTTGACAGCGCCGATGCGATCATCGATTTCTGCAAGCTGAAAACGCACGGAATGCTGGGCATGACCTGCGCGGTCAAGAACTATTTTGGCGTGATTCCCGGGACGATGAAGCCTGAGTACCACTATAAGTACCCCAAGACCGAGGACTTTGCCAACATGCTGGTCGATCTGTGCGAATATTTTAAGCCGCGGCTTTGCATCTGTGACGCCGTTGTCGGCATGGAGGGCAACGGCCCCACCAAGGGAACGCCGCGCGCCATTGGCTGTCTGCTGGCAAGTACGTCTGCGCACCATCTTGATCTGCTGGCCAGCCGCCTGATTGGGCTCTCACCCGATGAGATCCCCACGCTGACTGCCGCCGCACAGCGCGGTCTAGTTCCGGCCTCGCCTGACGAGCTTAGCGTTTTTGGCAAGGCCGAGCCGTTTATCCAGTCCGATTTCAAAACCATGCCCTCACAGGCAAGCACATTCTTCCGCAGCGGCGGCAAGGGGCTGTTCGGCAAAATTGCAGACAGCGTGATGTTCCATGCGCTGACGCCGCGTCCCAAGCTTGCAGCAGGGGAGTGCATCGGCTGTAAAAAGTGCGCGAATATCTGCCCCGCCAAGGCCATCACCATGAAAAACGGCAAGCCGCAGATCGACCGCAGCGCCTGTATCCACTGCTTCTGCTGTCAGGAATTCTGCCCGAAGGGCGCGATGAAGGTCTATCGCCCGATCGTGGCGCGGATTCTAAACCGCTGAGCGCCAAAACTGGACAAAATTTGCATTTCCCATTGCGTTTGCGCAAAAGCTGCGCTATAATTACGCCAAATAGCGCTGGTGTGTGGCGCTGTTGGTGTGTAAAAGGTGTGTTATATCAGAAAGGATGACAACAAGATGAGCATTTCTTCCTCTGCTCCGTGGCTGAAGTATTACGGTGATGTGCCGCATCATCTGGAATACCCGAAAAAGTCCATCTATGAGATGGTCGTGGCAGCTGCCGAGAAATTCCCCAAAAACTATGCCTATGAATTCATGGGCAAGAAGACCACGTATGCCGAGTTTGTCCGGCATATCGACGACACGGCAAGAGCCTATCTGGCCATGGGCATCCACAAGGGTGACAAGGTCACGATCTGTATGCCCAACTGCCCGCAGGCGCTCAACAGCTTCTATGCGCTCAACCGCATCGGTGCGATCTCCAACATGATCCACCCGCTGTCCGCCGCAGGCGAGATCAAGCACTATCTGAACTTCTCTCATTCCCGCGCCATTTTGACGCTTGACCAGTTCTATGAAAAGATCGCGCCGGTCATGGACGAGCTGGACGATCCCGACTGCAAGCTGCTCATTGCGCGCATTCAGGATGAGCTTCTGCCGCATCTGGCTGTTGGCTATGCGCTGACCAAGGGACGCAAGACGCCCAAGCCCCCGCGCCGCGGCGGCTACATCTGGTGGAATGAGTTCATGCGTACCGGCGCAAAGCGCAATCTGCCGCTGCCAAAGGCGCTGCCCAACACCAATGACTGTGCCTCCATTCTCTATTCCGGCGGCACGACCGGCACCACTAAGGGCATCATGCTCAGCAACATGAACTTTAACGCGCTGGGTCTTCAGACCATCGCCGCCAGCGGCTTTGCGCCCATTGACGGCATGAAGATGCTCTCGGTTATGCCTATCTTCCACGGCTTTGGCCTTGGCATCGGCATCCACACCGCGCTGATCGGCGGTGCATGCTGCATCCTTGTCCCGCAGTTTAACGTCAAGACCTACGCCGATCTGCTGATCAAGAAGCAGCCCAACATCATCCCCGGCGTGCCGACGCTGTTTGAGGCGCTGCTGCGTGCAGAGAATCTGGAAAATGCAGACCTCAGCTGTCTGCGCGGCGTGTTCAGCGGCGGCGACAGCCTGTCGATCGAGCTGAAGAAGAAGGTCGATGCGTTCCTCAAGGCGCACAACGCCTCTGTCCAGATCAGACAGGGCTATGGTCTGACCGAGTGTGTCACGGCCAGCTGCCTGACGCCCAAGGATTATAACCGCGTCGGCTCGATCGGCGTGCCGTTCCCCGATACCTATTATAAGATCGTCAAGCCCGGCACCACGGATGAGCTTGAGGCCGATCTTGAGGGCGAAATCTGCATCTCCGGCCCGTCGGTCATGCTGCGCTACATGGACAACCCCGAGGAAACGGATGCAACGCTCCGCCGCCACAGCGACGGCCGCATCTGGATGCACACGGGCGACCTTGGCAAGATGGACGAGGATGGCTTCGTCTACTTCGCCCAGCGCATGAAGCGCATGATCATCACCTCCGGCTACAACGTCTACCCGGGTCAGCTGGAAAATGTCATCGACGGGCATGAAAAGGTGCTGCTCTCGTGCGTCATCGGCGTCAAGGATCCCTATAAGATGCAGAAGGTCAAGGCTTTCGTTGTCCTGCGTCCCGAGTATCAGCCGAGCGATGAGATCAAGCAGGAGCTGATGGAGTACTGCCGCAAGCATATTGCAAAGTATGCCATGCCGTATGATATTGAGTTCCGTGCAGAGCTTCCCAAGACGCTGGTCGGCAAGGTTGCCTACCGCGTGCTTGAGGAGGAAGAGGCCGAACGCCAGAAGCTGGCCGAGGCTGAGGCCGAGACGGCAGAGTGATAAACCTTGTGCGGGTCGCATTCGACCCGCACATTTTGTAAAGGAGCTGGAATAGATATGAAGCAGCAAAAAGAGCGCATCTGGGAGCTTGATGCGCTGCGCGGTTTTTGCATCCTCTGCGTGATCGCGGTTCATTTCCTGTTTGATCTGGTCTATTTCCTGGGAATGGACTTTCACTTCCCGCCGGTCTATCTTTTCATTCAGCAGTATGGCGGCGTGATTTTTGTTATCCTGTCGGGTATTTGTGTTACGCTTGGCCATAAAAGCGCGCGGCGCGGCGCGATTGTCTTTGGCTGCGGGATGCTGATCACGCTTGTCACATGGGCGATGTACCGCTTGGGAATGGCTGCATCGGATGTTGTGGTCAAGTTCGGCGTGCTGCATCTGCTTGGCGTGTGTATGCTGCTCTATCCGCTTTTTAAGCGGCTGCACCCCGCTGCGCAGGCTGTTATCGGCGGCGGCATCGTCGTTCTGGGCTATGTGTTTACCACCGTTCGCGTGCAGGCGCAGTGGCTGTTTCCGCTGGGACTGACCTGTGAGGGCTTTACCTCCAGCGACTATTTTCCCATTTTTCCGCAGCTTGGCTGGTTCCTGCTGGGCGCAGCAATTGGAAGAACTGTCTATCGGGAAAAGAAAACGCGCTTTCCCACCACGGCGCAGACGCATGCACCCATTCGCTTTTTCTGCTGGTGCGGGCGGCAGTCGCTCTGGATCTATCTGCTGCACCAGCCGGTTGTCTATGGGCTGATCATGCTGATCACCATGCTGGTATAACGCGGAAACGCAAATAAGTGCAAAAAAATCAGCCCCGTGGGGCTGATTTTTTGTTTAGCTGATCGGACATCTGACGATGCACTCGTAATTCTTTCCGCCATAGGTCGTATAGACCGTGGTGGTGCCGCGGCCGACAGCATAGACGATGCCGTCCTCATCGACCGTACAGATGGAGGTATCCGACGATGTCCACGAAACGCCCTTGACCGCGTCGCCGTCAGAGTCTCTGAGCGTGAGCTTAAAATACTCGCCCACGATGGTCATGGTGACGTCCTCATTGCTGATGGTGCAGTTTTCATCCTCGCTTCCGGACTCGGCGCTGTCTTCCAGCGTGCAGCTGACCTCACACGTCAGCGCAAGATCGTAAACCGTTGCCGTAATGGTCGCGCTTCCGCTTCCGACGGCGGTTACTACGCCGCTGGATGAAACCGATGCAACGGCATCATCCGAGGACGCAAACGTGATCTCCGCGTCCGTTTCCACATTGTTGACCAGCAGGGTGGCCTGCTGCCCGGGGTAGGTAAAGGAGAGCGCCGCGCTGCTGAGCACCGGCGGCTCAACCTGATCGCTGCCGCCCTGCGGCGAAATAAAGTCACAGGTCACAAGACAGGTCTGCACATAGCTGCCGCAGGTTGCCGTAATTTCGGCCACGCCGCCGCCAACGGCAACGATCTTGCCCTGCTGGCTGACGGATGCGACCTGAATGTCGCTGGAGGAATAGACTACCTTATCCGTGCAGTTTTCCGGCCGGACGGTGGCGGTGATGTTGTAAAACTGCTCGATCTCGTCAAAGGTGATGCTGCTTGCGCCCAGTGTCAGACCGGTACAGGGGATGGGCTGAGACTGCTGCTGCGTCTGCTGAAGCGTCTGCTGGTAGTCCTCCTCATTGGTGTACTGCGCCTCACCGGCAACGGACGCGGACGGCGTTTCCGCCTTGTCCGCATTTTGTGACAGGTCAAGGAAGCCGTCAAAATAGCCGATGTTGTACATTGCAAACACCGCGCCCGCCAGAACGCCCGCGCCCAGCAGAATGCAGATGACGATCATCATCCATCTGGGGATGGCATAGACGTTTTCCTTCTGCGGCTTTTCCTTTTCGGGCTTCGGCTCAGCGGCCGGCTTTTCGTGAACGGGGACCGTTCTTGCCGCAAAGCGGCCGCCGCGCACGCGCTTGCCGCCGGAGCGGCTTTTTTTGCGGCTGTAGATGGGCGCGCTGTCTGCCGCGTCGGCAGATGCAGGCAGGACGGGTCTTCCGCACAGGGGACAGATTGTATGTTCTTTCGAGAACTCCATGCCGCAATATTCACAGGTTCTCAGTTCCATAGAATACCTCCGTATGATGCAAAGAAATGCTGTATTGACACGGCCGGTTGGCCGTAATTTTTGATTTACGCATATTCTATCACAATTTGTCCCATATTCCAAGTACAAAGCACAAGATATTGTATTGCATTTTTCCGTGAAATGTCCTAAAATAGGCTGTAACGGTAAATTGGGGCAGGTTGTCCCCGTTTGCCGCCGCAGACATATTGCAGACACATTCGCACATGGCGCTTTCGCCATACAGTAAGGAGGTAAAGTATTTGGCTGAACTGAAGCTGATCTCGCCATTGCTTTCCAATATGGAGGTCGTCAAAAACATCAGCATCCGCGGCGGAACCAGCGTCTATCTGGTTCGCAGCACGCGCACGCAGCAGACGTACATCCTGAAGCATATTTCCATTCCCGAGTCGCAGAAGCAGGTCGATGCGCTGCTCTACACGGGCGCGGCTGCCTCAAAGGAGGACGCGCAGAAGTATTATGAGCAGGTCGTCTCCGACTATCAGTCCGAGCTGGAAACACTGGAAAAGCTGTCCAGCAGCCCCAATCTTGACTGCTACCGCAGCTATCAGATCGCGCCGAAAGAGGACGGTGTCGGCTATGACGTCTATCTGCTGGCCGAGGATCACCGGACGCTGGTCGATTATCTGGCGGAAAACGCCGTCACACATCTGACGGCGCTGAATCTGGGACTTGACCTGTGCAACGCGCTGATCGATCTGCGCGCAGCAGGGCTGATTCACCGCGATGTCAAGCCCTCCAACATCTATCTCAGCACACAGGGGCACTTTGTTCTGGGCGATCTTGGCATTGCACAGATCGATGAGCTGAAATACTGCTCAATGCCCGAGCATATGCTCAGCTCCTACTCTGCGCCCGAGCTGTTTGAGCTGGTTGGCTCAATCGACAAGACCACCGATATTTACTCTGCCGGTCTGATTCTCTACCGGATCTTCAACGCCAACCACGGCCCGTTTGAGGATGAGACGACCTCTGCGCGCGCAGCAGATAAGCGCCGCGCCACCGGCGAGGCGCTGCCTGCGCCGATGTACGCCGACTATGAGATGGCCGAGATCATCCTGAAGGCGTGCGCGTTTGCGCCGGCTGACCGCTATCAGACGCCGGATGAGCTGAAGAATGCGCTGATGGAATACGCGCGGCGCAATCAGGTTGAGGATACGCTGATCGTGCCGCCCATCGTGGCTGACCCCGAACCGATCGACACAGAGCCGGACGAGGACGAAGCGGTCGAGCCGGTGCAGTTTGCCGACGCTGAGCAGATCAGTGACGATTTTAAGGAGAGCTTCTCGCCCGACACCGACATGCTCAACTCGATCATTGAGTCTGTCCACCGCGATTTTGCAAAGGAAGAGCCTCAAAACCCCATTCTCAACTCACTTGAGGACGCTGAGGATGATGCAGACGCGGATGAGGACGATGCGCCCGCACCGACGCGGCAGCGCACTGCGCGCAGAAAAAAACGCAGCAAAACGCCGCTCATTCTGCTTGCCGTTCTGGCGCTGGTGCTGGCGGCCATTGCGGCGGCCTATTTCCTGTTTATCGCGCCCGCTACGATCACGGTCGACGGCATCACCGTGCTTGACCGAACCTCGACCGCCGTTACCGTGCGTGTTGACTCGCCTGAAAAGGACGACGCGTTTGCCGTTGTCTGTGCCGATGCCTATGGCAGCATCTCGCGGCAGGGCTATGTCAAGGGGAGCGACAACTGCTTTACCGAGCTTGTCCCGGGTACGCAGTATACCGTCTCGGTCGAGGCGCTGCATGATGAAAAGATCAACGGCGACGCCTCGGTCAAGGTTACGACCATCTTTGAGACCAATATTCTCAGCTTTACTGCTACGCCCGTCTCGGTGACACAGTGTGAGCTGAATCTGACGCTGAACGGCCCCGATCCCGGGCTTTGGACTGTCCGCTATGCGTCCGATGTCTCGCCGGAACAGACTGTCTCGTTCTCCGGCCATACAACGACAATTGCGGGCCTGCAGTCCAACACCGAATACACCTTCACACTGGTCGAGCCTGAGGGCACACACCTGACCGGTGTGACCGAGGCCACGTTCTCGACCGTGCCGTCGGTCGATATCGAGAAGCTGACGGCGGCCGTTTCCAGCTCGTCTGCGCTTTTGTCGTGGACCTACACCGGCGATGCGCCGGAATACTGGACAGTCAGCATCAACGGCCCTGACGGCTATACCGATTCACAGATCGTGACCGCGCCCACTGCAACGTTTGAGGGGCTGACCTCCGGCGTTGATTATGAGGTCGTGATCTCCGCGCCCACCATGCTGCAGGACGGCAAGGCCGTCATCACGCCCATGGTCACAACGCTGACCTCGTTCAGCGTCACAGAAAATGACGCACACGACGGCTATCAGGTACAGTGGACGTGTGAAACAGAGCCTGCTGAGGACAACTGGACGCTCCGCTATCAGCTCAAGGGCGTTCCCTCTGCCGAGCCGGTCGAGGTGACGCTGGAAAGCCCCGATGGCTACACCATTCCCGCCGAGGGACTGGTACCGGATGCAGAGTATGAGGTAAAGCTGTCGCTGGCAAACGGCGAGGTCATTGAGGGTGTTGACAACGAGCTTACGTTCCACACCGCCGCGGCCGAAAAGTTTAAGCGCTATGGCTTTGATAAGGTCTATATCGGCATGTATCTGCTCCCCACCGGTGAGGACTGGGGCGTCAGCGACCTGAAAACGGCGCGCAGCAAGTATACCACCGATGAGCAGCTGGCCTTTGCGCTGGAGAGCACCGTGACGCTGCAGGAGAGCACCGATTCCGTGCAGATGCTGCTGGTTGTCCGCGATGCCGACGGCAAGCTGGTCGATGCATCGGCCACCGAGGCTGTCTGGAACGACATGTGGCAGCAGCGACTGACGACCGGCTCGTTCCCGCGGCCGATCACCAGTGCGGGCAGCTATACGCTGGAGGTCTACTTTGACGGTCTGTTCGTCATTGCGCAGAGCTTTACCGTGGAGTGAGCGTAAGAACCGATGACGCGCCTGAGCAGGCGGTTGTACTGCCGCGCAATTTATGCTAAGATAGCCGCAAGCGGGTGCGCAAAGCGCGCCGCCCGCGCCCACAGGGCGCGGCTTTTGCAAAGCAAAACGCTTGCGTAGCTGTTACAGTGATAACCAAAATCAGCAGGCTGATTTTGGCGCGGCGTTCGCCGCGCGTGCAGCGCTGGGCGCTGCGGTTATGCTGTAATAGAGCTGTAAGACAAAAGAATACGGAACAGGAGAGTTACTATGTCGAAGAAAATTCCCGAACGTCATGAAATCGCCATCGAGGATCAGTGGGCGCTTGAGGATCTGTATGCAAGCGATGAGCTGTGGCAGGCAGATATGAAAAAGCTTGCGGAGTATGGTGATCAGCTTGCGTCGTATGCAGGCCGGATCTCAAACTCTGCCGCTGAGCTGCTGGAATATCTGAAGCTGAGCGATCAGGTGAGTGAGCTTGGCGATCGTGTCGGCAACTATGCCATCCGCCGCGGCGACCAGGATAAGCGCAATTCGTATTATCAGGGCATGGTCGGCCAGTTCAGCATGACCTATGTTGCGCTGGGTGAGAAGACCAGCTTTGAAACGCCTGAGCTGCTGTCCATCTCTGATGAGCAGATGGAGGAGTTCTATCGTGCTGAGCCCGCGCTTGAGCTTTACCGCCGCCATCTGGATAAGACGCGCCGGCGTAAGGCACACATCCTTTCGGCGCAGGAGGAGAAGCTGCTGGCAGGTCTGGGCGAGGTCTCGCAGACGCCGCAGGATACGTTCTCGATGTTCTCCAACGCGGATATCAAGTTTGAGCCGGCTGTGGATGCAAACGGCGAAAAGCACACCATTTCACAGGGTACGTATATTTCCTGTCTGGAGTCTGCTGACCGTGTGCTGCGCAAAAACGCATACGAAAACTATTATGCTGCGTACCAGAATTACCGCAACACCTGCGCCGCCTGTCTGAACGGCCAGGTCAAGCAGCTGCAATTCTTTGCAAACGCGCGCAAATACCCGTCCAGTCTGGATGCCTCGCTTGACCGTACCGAGGTTCCGACCAGCGTGTATCGCAATCTGATCGAGGCTGTTCACCAGAACATGGACAAGATGTACCGCTATGTCCGCCTGCGCAAGAAGCTCCTTGGCGTGGATGAGCTGCACATGTACGATATGTACACGCCGCTGCTTCCCGATGCGGATATGCACATCGATTTTGCCGATGCAAAGAACACGGTGCTTACGGCACTTGCGCCCATGGGCGAGGAATACTGCAAAATCCTGAAAGAGGGCTTTGACAGCCGCTGGATCGACGTGTACGAAAATGTGGGCAAGCGTTCGGGCGCGTATTCGGCGGGTACGCCGGTTCACCCCTATGTTCTGCTCAACTATACCGGCACGCTTGACAGCCAGTTTACGCTGGCACACGAGATGGGTCATGCGCTGCATTCCTATCTGTCCAACAAGAATCAGCCGCAGGTCTATTCGGACTATGTCATCTTTGTGGCAGAGGTCGCCTCGACCTGTAATGAAGCGCTCCTGATGGAATATCTGCTGGGCAAGACCACGGATAAGAAGCAGCGCGCATATCTCATCAACCACTTCCTGGATCAGTTCAAGAGCACGCTCTATCGCCAGACGATGTTTGCCGAGTTTGAGCTTCGCATTGCCGAGCTGAACCAGCAGGGGACGACGCTGACGGCCGACGTGCTGTGTGAGGAATACCGCAAGCTCAACACGCTGTACTATGGCCCCGATGTGGTGCAGGACGATCAGATCGCGCTGGAATGGGCGCGTATCCCGCACTTCTACTACAACTACTACGTCTTCCAGTACGCGACCGGCTACGCGGCGGCCATTGCGCTTTCGCGCAAGATCCTCTCCGAGGGCAAGCCCGCCGTTGAGCGTTATCTCGGCTTCCTGTCCGGCGGCTGCAGCAAGACGCCAATCGAGCTGCTCAAGGGCGCGGGCGTGGATATGACCACGGCTGAGCCGGTCAACACGGCGCTGGCGCTGTTTGATCAGCTGCTGGATGAGATGGAGGAGCTGATGCAGTAATGGAGCCGCTGTTCCTGCCTGTTCTGCACAGCTTTGAAAACAACAACGTCTTTACCGGAAGCTTTGGCGCGCTGCGTTTTAAGATCACGCCTGCCATCACCATGAAAACACCGAAAGAGGTGGACATGGAGGCAAGCACCATGCGGTGTGAATACTGGCATGGCCCGTTCTGCTATGAAAAAAGCGAGATGGAGGGCGAACAGGTCTTCCCCCTGAGCGAGGAGGGGCGCGAGGCCATGCGCGCGTGGCTCACGGAAAAGATCAACGGATAACAGAATACCGTAAAAAACTGCCGTTCAGAAAACGAACGGCAGTTTTTTCTTCCGGACTGCAACGAAAGACGGCGATTTGCCGTCTTTTTCGTTGAAGGTAGCCAAAAGCGGTCGCCGCGCATAGAATGCGAACAGGAGGGAAACTTCTATGTTCGACTATCTTTTCACGTTTCGCTCGCTGACGGCGGCACAAAGAGCAAAGGCGCTGCTGCGCGACGGAAGCGTTTTTTCTGTACTCGAACGCGCGCCAAAGCGCCTGAGTGGGCAGGGGTGCGGGTATGTGCTGCGCGTTTCATCCGGCGATGGAATGCGTGCGCTTCGCCTTCTGCGCGCCGGCGGCGCAGGCTTTGGACACCTGTACCGGCTGTTTCAAAACGGACAGCTGGAGGAGGTGCGCGGATGATCTATCTGGACAGCGCGGCAACCACGCTGCAAAAGCCGCTTTCTGTTCCGTTTGCTGTGGCGCGCGCCATGCGCACAGCTTCCAGCGTCGGGCGCGGTGGACACGCGCCCGCGATGGCGGCAGCGGAGCTGGCCTATCGGTGCCGCGAGGCGGCAGCTGCTCTCTTTGACGCGCAGCCTGAGCAGGTCGTTTTCACCATGAACGCGACGCACGGTCTGAATATCGCCCTGCACTCCCTGCTTGCGGCGGGGGATGAGGTGGTTATATCCGGCTTTGAGCACAACGCGGTCGTTCGGCCGCTGCATGCGCTTGGCGCGCGCGTCACGGTGGCAGGGCGGCGCGTTTTTGACCCTTCGGATACGATTGCGGCCTTTTCCCGCGCCATCACCCCGCGGACGCGGGCGGTCATCTGCACGCATGTGTCAAATGTCTACGGCTATATCCTGCCGGTCGAGGCAATCGCGCGTCTCTGCCGCGAACGCGGCGTACCGCTGATCGTGGATGCGTCGCAGTCTGCGGGGATTCTGCCGGTGCAGCTGAAAAGCTGGGGCGCGGCGTTTATCGCCATGCCCGGGCACAAGGGGCTCTACGGTCCGCAGGGAACGGGACTGCTCCTCTGCGCGCATCCGGTGCGGCCGCTGCT
This sequence comes from uncultured Oscillospiraceae bacterium, assembly GCA_964590095.1. Taxonomy (GTDB): domain Bacteria; phylum Bacillota; class Clostridia; order Oscillospirales; family Oscillospiraceae; genus CAG-170. The sequence continues at coordinate 13,927 of CAZPYW010000001.1, forward strand.
CTATGGCGGCAGCGGGAGCCTGTCACAGCTTCCGGATATGCCGGAGGAGCTGCCCGACCGCGCCGAGGCAGGAACGCACAATGTCTGCGGCATTGCGGGGCTTCTGGCGGGACTGCGCTTTGTCAGACGGCGCGGCACGGCGTCAATCTTCGCGCACGAATGCGCCCTGCGCCGCCATCTGGCGGGGCTGTTGGCCAATCTGCCGGATGTTACGGTCTATACTGCCGATGCAGCGCAGAGCGGTGTGCTGTCCTTCACGCTGCGCGGCGCGGACTGTGAGGACGTTGCGCGGGTGCTGGATGCGAACGGGATCTGTGTCCGCGCGGGGCTGCACTGTGCGCCTTTGGCGCACGAGAGCGGCGGCACACTGGAAAGCGGAACGGTGCGCGTCAGCTTTTCGGGATACAACACGCGGCGGCAGACGGAAAGACTGGCAAAATTACTGAAAAAATATCCACAGGGTTAGTTTTTTGCATTCTCCTGCACTTGCACATCCGCGCTGAATGGAGTATAATTATCAAAACTATCCGTATGTGTGGAAGTATCATTTGCAGGAGAAACACCTATGGCAGCCATAAAAAGCTTTTTTCAGGATATGCTCATCAACATCCCGACAATCCGTCTGCTGGATGTGATCGATATTCTGGTTGTTGCGCTTGTAATATATTACGTTATGACCCGTATCCAGTCCACCACCGCCTCGCGCGTGGCGCGCAGCATTCTGCTGCTGCTGGTGGTGACGTGGATCACCGATCTGGTGCACATGTACACGATCAACTGGATTCTGGAAAAGATTCTGGAGCTCGGGTTCATTGCGCTGGTCATCATGTTCCAGCCCGAGCTTCGCCGCGCGCTTGAGCGCTTCGGCGGCAAGGCACTGTCCTTTGGAAGCTCTGGCGTAAACCGCAGCATCGAACAGATGGCCATTTCTGCCACCGTCAGCGCGTGTGAGATCATGTCCAAAGAGCGCGTCGGCGTCCTGCTGGTGTTTGAGCGCAGCACCTCGCTTGAGGAATACTTCAAAACCGGCACGCTGATCGATGCGCGCGTGACCGAGCAGCTGCTGCGCAATCTGTTTTTTCCCAAGGCCTCGCTGCATGACGGCGCCGTTATCATCCGCGCCGGACGCGTTGCGGCGGCGGGCTGCGTGATGCCGCTTTCAGAAAATACACACCTGCCCAGTGAGCTTGGTACGCGCCACCGCGCCGGTATCGGAACCAGTGAGGTTTCCGATGCGGTCGTGGTCATCGTCTCGGAAGAAACCGGCACCATTTCGGTTGCAACGGGCGGTATGCTCAAGCGCCATCTTGCCCCGCAGACGCTTGAGCGGCTGCTGTGCAATGAGCTGCTGCCCGAGCAGGAGGGCAAAAACCGCAATTTCCTTACCAGAATGAAAAATTACGTACAGCAGGCAGGCGAGAGGATTTCACGGCATGAAGAAAAGTAAGAAGAACAAGCTGTTCGCGCTGATCGTGTCGCTTGTCGCGGCAGTTGCGCTGTGGCTGTACGTTGTTACGGTCGTCAATCCCGACGGTGTGCGCGTCATCTCCGGTATTCCGGTCACGTTTTCCGGACAGGAGGTTCTGCGTGAGGATCAGAGCCTTTTGATCACCGATGGCGATGAGCAGACCGTCAGCGCCACGTTCTACGGCAAAAACGCCGACCTTAACAAGCTGCTGCAAAGCCAGGATGAGCTTTCGGCGGTTGTCGATGTGACCAAGGTGCGCACCGACAAGACGTATTCCATGAATTATGACATCCAGCTGCCAAACGGCATTCAGGAGTCTGCCATTACCGTCAGCGACCGCACGCCGAACAAGATCTCTTTCACGGTACAGAAGCTGGTGCGCCGCGCCGTTGAGGTAACGGGCGATTTTTCCGGCGTCAGCATTGCCGAGGGCTATATGCTGGAAAAGTCCAGCTTTGACTATGAAACGGTTCTGGTCGAGGGGCCGGAGTCGGTGGTCAACACCATTGCCTCGGCACAGGTCAGCATGAACCGGAGCAATCTGGAAAAAAGCGTGACCGAGTCGGTTGCGTTTACGCTGATCGATCAGGACGGCAAGCCGGTTGACACCTCGGATCTCTCGACGGATATTGAGGAGATCGAGGTCAAGCTGAGCGTGGTCAAGTATAAGGATGTTCCGCTGGATATTGAGCTGATCGACGGCGGCGGCGCGACGAGCAAGGATGTCAAGTACACCATCGAGCCGTCCAATATCACGCTTTCCGGCGATGCAACGGTGCTGGATGGCATCAATAAGATCGTCCTTGGGACAGTCGATCTGGCCGATATGCTCAGCAATAAGGATGTCATTTCTCTGCCGATCATCATTCCCAACGACGCAAAGAATGTCACCGGCGTTGAGGAGGCCTCTGTCACGGTTGAGATCCGCAACAAGCAGACGGCTGTGCTGCGTATCGAGAAGTCGAGCTTTGCCTTTATTAACCTCCCCGAGGGACTTGAGGCAACGCCTGTCACACAGCAGCTTCAGGTCACCATCCGCGCATCTGAAAAAGAGATCGCAAAGATCACGACCAGCAACATCCGCGTTGTGGCCGATATGACAAACTATACCGCCGTCGGTACACATACGGTGGATGAGGTCACGGTCTATATCGACGGCTACCCCGACGCGGGCGTAGCGGGCGCGTATTCCATTGTGGTGTCGCTGGCTGAGCCAAGCGAAGAGGAAGAAAACTGACATCCACGCGGCACTGCCGCGCGGTAATAACGGAGGAAGCCAACATGATCAGAAGCATGACTGGATATGGCCGCGCCGTACAGACGATTGACGGGCGCGAGATCACGGCCGAGGTGCGCTCGGTCAACAACCGCTATCTTGACTGTACGGTCAAGCTGCCGCGGCTGTATGCCTTTGCCGAGGACGCCATCAAGGGCGCGGTCAAGAGCTGTATTTCGCGCGGTAAGGTGGATGTATTTATCACCATCGCTGCCGCGGCAGCAGATACAAAGATGGAGATCTCGGTCAATCAGCCGGTGCTTGAGGGCTATCTTGCCGCCATGCGCCAGATCGTTGACCGCTATGGCGTGGGCGATGATATCACTGTCACGGCGCTGAGCCGTCTGCCCGATGTGTTCGTGGTGCAGAAGGCCGAGGAGGACGAGGACAAGCTCAGAGAAGACCTGCTTTCGGTTGTGAACGAGGCGCTGGAAAAATACACGGCCATGCGCACGGTCGAGGGCGCAAATCTTGAGGCAGACCTCAAAAACCATGCTGCGATCATCCGTGGACTGGTGCAGCAGGTTGAGGAAAGAAGCCCCGTCACGCTGGCAGAATATCGCGCGCGTCTGACGGAAAAGATGAAAGAGACACTTGCCTCCACAACCATCGACGAGGGACGCATTTTGCAGGAGGCTGCCATCTACGCCGACCGCATTGCCGTGGATGAGGAGACCGTCCGCCTCCGCAGCCATCTGGACCAGCTTGAGTCCATGCTGAAAACCGGCGGCCCCATCGGGCGCAAGCTCGATTTCCTGCTGCAGGAGTGCAACCGCGAGGCCAACACCATCGGCTCAAAGGGCAACGATCTGCAGCAGGCGAGAACCGTGGTTGAGATCAAGGCAGAGCTGGAAAAAATCCGCGAGCAGACGCAGAACATCGAATAACGGAGGGCGCGATGGAGCTTGTCAATATCGGCTTTGGAAACGCCGTTTCCGTTTCGCGGATTCTTGCGGTCATCAGCCCCGAGTCTGCGCCCATCAAGCGCGTCATTCAGGAGGCACGCGAGCGCGGAATGCTGATCGACGCGTCCTATGGCCGCCGCACGCGGTCTGTGCTGCTGATGGACACCGATCATGTGATCCTGTCCGCGGCTGCGCCCGAGTCCATTGCACAGCGTGTGGACGCTGAATTCGCGGCACAGCTGCCGTGTGAGGAGGAAGAGGCTTGAAAGGAAAGCTGTTTGTCATATCCGGCCCGTCCGGCGTCGGAAAAAATACCATACTCAATCAGATCGTAGCGCGCTCTGATAATGTCCGCTACTCGATTTCCGCGACAACGCGTGCAAGGCGTCCGGATGAAATCGACGGTGAGAGCTATTACTTCATGACGCGTGCGCAGTTTGAGCAGCTGATCGAAAGGGGAGAGCTGCTGGAATTTGCGCAGTACGTCGGCAACTACTATGGCACGCCGCTGCGCCCCATTCTTGATGCCACCGAAAAGGGACTGGACATCGTGATGGACATCGACGTGGTCGGTGCGCTCAAGGTGCGCGAAAAGGTGCCAAATGCCGTGCTGGTGTTTATCACCGCGCCGTCGTTTGAGGAGATCGAGCGCAGATTGCAGCATCGCGGCGACGTTGACCCCGAGGCCATGCACGAACGTCTGGAGCACGCCCACTGGGAGTGTGAGCAGGCGGAAAAATATGATTACACCATCTTAAACGACGATGTGGAAAACGCCACACAAAAGCTGCTTGCCATCATGCAGGCAGAGCGTCATTCATAAAACCGTGGAACCCCACTTACATCAGGAGGAATATACATGCTTTATCCCGCAATGTCCGATCTTTTGAAGAACGTAAACAGCCGCTATCTGCTGGTCAATGTGATCGCGCGCCGCGCGCGGCAGATCTCCATCGAGGCCGAGCTGAACCATGAGCCGCTTGAGGACAAGCCTGTCACCATCGCCATCCGCGAGGTCGCTGACGGCAAGCTCAAGGCGCAGCTTAAGGAAGCATACGAGAACTGAGCGTATCAGTCGATCAGGGCGCAGGCAGAACACTGCCTACGCCTTGTGCAATTTTGACAGGAGGAGCAGCTATGACCGCAGGCGTTGCCGTTTCGGCCGCAGTATTTGCAATCGATAAGCCGTACTCCTATAAAATTCCTGCCGGAATGCACGTCGAGGCCGGTATGCGCGTCATGGTGCCCTTTGGGCGCGGCAACCGCCGGTGTGAGGGCTTCGTTTTGCAGACCGGTGTTGGCGATGACGCGTCGCTCAAGCCGATCGAGCGCGTTCTGGACGAAAGCCCCGTCCTGGACGAGAAACAGCTGCGTTTGGCGGCCTTTATTCGCGAGCGCTGCTTCTGCACGTTTTATGAGGCTGCGCGTTCGATTTTGCCCGCGGGACTCTGGTTTCGCGCAACCGAGGTCTATGCGCTCTCACCCTCGGCCGGCGACTGGCAGGAGGCGCTTGCAGGGCGCGAAACGGCGCTGCGCGTGATGCAGCTGCTGCACGATCTGGGCGGAAGCGCAGAGCTTCCCGCGCTGCGCGAGCATATCGCGGATACGCAGGAGCTTTCGGCGGCGCTGAAATACCTGTCCGGTAAAAAACTGATTACCTCCAATCTGGATCTTGCGCAGCGCGCCGGAAGTAAGACCGAGCGCATTGCCGCCCTGTGCGTCAGCGCCGAGGAGGCTGAGGCCTATGCCGCGCGCAAGCAGCGCACCGCGCCGCTTCAGCGGGCGGTACTCACGCTTCTGTGTTCGGTCGAGTCTGCGTCCTGCCGCGAGATCTGCACGCTGACCGGTGCGTCAATGGTGACGCTGCGGCGGCTGGAAACGGTAGGGCTGCTGCGTATTTCCGAGCGCGAGGTCTTTCGCTCACCGGTGCAGCCGACATTTGCCCCGCCCGAGCCGCCGCCCGTGCTCTCCGCGGAGCAGGAAGGCGTCTATCGGGGACTGCATGCGCAGCTGTGCGCAGAGAAAAGCGCCACGGCGCTGCTCTATGGCGTGACAGGGAGCGGCAAGACCGCCGTCTATATCCGTCTGATTCGCGACGCGCTGGATATGGGAAAATCGGCTGTTCTGCTGGTGCCGGAGATTGCGCTGACGCCGCAGCTGCTGCGCAAGCTGACGGCGCACTTTGGAAGTGAGGTCGCCCTGCTCCACAGCTCGCTTCGCGTGGGAGAGCGCTACGATGAATGGCGGCGCGTGCGCGAGGGAAAAGCGCATGTTGTGGTCGGTACGCGCTCGGCTGTCTTTGCGCCTGTCCAGAATGCCGGTATTTATATCGTCGATGAGGAACAGGAGCACACCTATAAATCTGAGAATAACCCCCGCTATCATGCGCGTGAGGTCGCCATCTTCCGCGGCGTACAGGATGGCGCGCTGGTGCTGCTTGGCTCGGCCACGCCGTCAATTGAAAGCATGTATCAGGCGAAAAATGGGGTATATACGCTTTACACCATGAAGCAGCGCTATAACGGCAAGGCGCTTCCATGTGCTACGCTGGTTGACATGCGGCAGGAGCTCAAAAACGGAAACGTCACCTCGATCAGCGCCCCGCTGGAAGAGCGCACGCGCGATAATCTGCTGGAAGGACGGCAGTCCATCTACTTTCTTAATCGGCGCGGCAACAGCCGGTATCTGGTCTGTGTTGAATGCGGCGAAGCACCCGAGTGTCCCAGATGCAGCGTGCATCTGACTTACCACTCGGCAAACCGCCGGATGATGTGCCACTATTGCGGCTATTCAAAGCCGGTTCCGGTGCGCTGCGGAAAATGCGGCGGCCCACTCAAGCAGGTGGGGACCGGTACGCAGAAGGTCGAGGAGGAGCTTGCTGCGATTTTCCCCGATACACGCGTGCTGCGCATGGATGCCGACACCGTTTCGGCGGCAAACAGCCACGAGGCCATCTTAAACCGCTTTGCCAAAGAGCGTGTGCCCATTTTGCTGGGGACACAGATGGTCGCAAAGGGGCTTGATTTTGAAAACGTCACGCTGGTTGGCGTAATTGACGCAGACATGTCGCTCTATGTGGACAATTTCCGCGCAGCAGAGACAACGTTCTCGCTGCTCACGCAGGTGGTTGGCCGCGCGGGACGCGGCGGTGCTGCGGGCGCGGCGCTTATCCAGACGATGAACCCCGAGCATCCCGTGCTGCGTCTGGCGGCCGAGCAGAATTATGACGCGTTTTACGATCTGGAAATCGCCATTCGACAGATGCGGCGCTTCCCGCCGTATTCCGATCTGTTCCTGCTCAGCTTTTCCGGTGTGCAGGAGGATCTGGTCATGCGCGCGGCGGCGCGTTTCCGCGCGGCGCTGCAATGCAGTCTGGATAAAAGCGAGGAGCTGACAGACGCGCTTCTCCTTGGCCCCGCGCCTGCGCCTGTGGTCAAGGTCAACTATACCTACCGCTATCGCCTGACGCTTTCCTGCAAAAACTCGCGGCAGGTGCGGCAGCTGCTTTCCTATCATCTGCGGGAATTTGCCCGCGACAAACAAAACCGCGGCGTCAGCGTGTTTGCCGACGTCAACGCATATGATTAGTACGATTAGGAGGATGCCATATGGCTTTGAGAAATATCGTTACCGTCCCCGATCCCGTTTTGAATAAGAAGTGCCGTCCGGTCGTCCGCTTTGATGAGCGGCTTGGCGTTTTGATCGATGACATGATCGAGACCATGCACCGTGCAAACGGCGTCGGCCTTGCCGCGCCGCAGGTCGGCGTTCTGCGCCGCATCGTCGTGGTGGACACGGGCGAGGAGGATCTGGAGCTGGTCAACCCCGAGATCATCGAGCTGGGCGAGGAAACGCAGACCGGTATCGAGGGCTGTCTGAGCGTACCGGAACGGTATGGCATCGTCACACGCCCCAACTTTGCCCGCGTCCGCGCGCAGGACAGATACGGCGACTGGTATGAGTATGAGGGCGAGGAGCTGATCGCGCGCTGCTTCTGCCACGAGATCGACCATCTGGACGGCCACATCTATACGGAGATCGCCGAGCGGATGCTGAGTCCCGAGGAGCTGGCCGAGATTGCGCGCGAGGCTGCCGAGGAAGATCCGGAAAGCGTGGAGATCGAATGAGAATTGTCTATATGGGGACGCCTGCCATTGCACAGGTCTGTCTGAAAAGTCTGTATGAAAGCGGCTTTGAGATCGCCGCTGTCTATACCAAGCCCGACGTGCCCAAAAACCGCGGCATGAAGCTGGCGCAGTCCGAGGTCAAGGAATATGCGCTTTCTGTGGGGCTTCCGGTCATTCAGCCCGAAAGCTTTCGGGAGGAAAGCGTGGTCGAGGAGCTGCGCGCGCTTGCGCCGGAGCTGATCGTGGTCGTGGCCTATGGTAAAATTCTGCCGCAGTGCGTGCTGGACATTCCAAAGCACGGCTGCATCAACATGCACGCGAGCGTTTTGCCGCTGCTGCGCGGCGCAGCGCCGGTACAGCGCGCAATCCTTGAGCATTTTACGGAAACCGGCGTGACAGCCATGTATCTGTCTGCCGGCATGGACGAGGGTGACATCATTGACGTCCGGAAAACGCCGATTCAGCCGGATGAGACCTCCGGTGAGCTGATGGAGCGCCTGTCATATATTGCGGCAGAGCTCGCCTGTGACACGGTGCGCGCCATTGAGGCGGGAACCGCCACGCGCACGCCGCAGGATCCTGAACGCGCGACCTATGCTGCCATGCTGGATAAGCGCCTTTCACCCATTGACTGGAATATGGGCGCGCGCGATATCATCGATCAGGTGCGCGGTCTGGTGCCGTGGCCGGTGGCAACGGCCGTGCTGGGCGGCAAAACGTGTAAGATCTTTCAGGTTGAGCAGCTGGATGAGACGACCGATGCCGCGGCCGGTACGCCGCTTCGGCTGGATAAGCGCGGGCTTTGCATCGCGTGCGGCGGGGGAGCGGTGCTTCGCATCCTTTCGCTTCAGGCCGAGGGCGGCAAGCGCATGGCGGCGGCAGATTACTTCCGCGGCCATCCGATCACGCTGGGTGCGCAATGAACGCGCGCAGGACTGCGCTTTCGGCGCTGATCGCAACGCGCCGTCAGGACGCATGGTCTGACGGCATTTTGAAGCAGTATATTGCGCGCGACGGACTTGACCGGCGCGACGCGGCCTTTTGCAGCAGCCTTTGCTATGGCGTGCTGCAAAACCGGATGCTGCTGGATTTCTATCTTTCGCATTTTCTGCGCTGCAAGCTGCGTGAGCTGCAGCCGGTCGTGCTGGACATTTTGCGCCTTGGCGCATATCAGCTTGCGTTTCTTGACCGCGTGCCGGCCTCTGCCGCTGTCAATGAGGCGGTTGAGCAGTGCAAGACCTATGCCAACCGCAGCGCAGCCGGTCTGGTAAACGGCGTTCTGCGCGCAATGGCGCGCGCGGAAAAGCTGCCCGAGCCGACTGATCTGGCTACCAGATACAGCCATCCGGATGCGCTTGTCGCGCTTTTGCGCGAGAGCGTGGGGGATGCGCTGCTTGAGCCGCTGCTGCAAAGCGACAACGCCCCCGCGCCCACCACGCTTCAGCTCAATCCGCTGTTTGACGGACAGGAGGACACGCTGCGCGAGCTGCGTGAGGCAGATGTGTCGCTGACGCCGCATCCGTGGCTTACGGGCTGCTACCTTGCAAAGGGAACGGGCGATTTGACACGGCTTCCGGCCTTTTCCAGCGGACGCGTCTTTGTACAGGATGCGGCGGCGCGGCTTGCGGCGATGGCCGCCGGTCTTGATGCCGGAATGCACGTTCTGGACGCGTGCGCCGCACCCGGCGGCAAGAGCTTTGCCGCCGCGATGCAGATGCACAATCAGGGGAGCATTCTCTCATGCGATATCCACGCGCACAAGCTCCAGCTGATCGAAAAGGGCGCAGAGCGCCTGGGAATTGGCTGCATCACCACGCGCCTGCAAAGCGCCAGTGTGCGCGATGACGCGCTTGTTGGCGCATTTGACGCGGTCATTGCGGATGTGCCGTGCTCGGGGCTGGGCGTCATTCGAAAAAAGCCCGATATCCGGTATAAGGAGCTTGCGCAGACGGAAAAGCTTCCTGCGCTGCAGGGTGCAATTCTGGACAATGTCTGTGACTATGTCCGTGTGGGCGGCGTGCTCCTCTACAGCACGTGTACCATTTTGCGGCGCGAAAATCAGGATGTTGCGCACGCATTTCTCGCGCGCCACCCCAATTTCCGGCTTGAGCCGTTTGCGGTTCCCGCCGGTGCGGAGCTGGAAAACGACGGGATGCTGACGCTGCTGCCCTGCGTCCACGATACAGACGGGTTCTTTATCTGTAAAATGAGGAGAATTTCATGAAGCAGGATCTCAAATCCATGACACTTGCGCAGATGCAGCAGGCGTTTGGCGCGCTGGGCGAGCCGAAGTTCCGCGCAAAGCAGGTCTTTACGTGGCTGCATCGTGGGGGCGAGTCATTCGATGAGATGACAGACCTTTCGCTTGCGCTGCGCAAAAAGCTGGATGAGACATACTACATCACCGTTCCAAAGGCTGTGCGCGTACAGCGCTCACAGAAGGACGGGACGATCAAGTACCTCTGGCGGCTGCGTGACGGAAACTGTGTCGAGTCCGTCCTGATGCAGTATCACCACGGAAACACCATCTGCATTTCCTCCGAGGTCGGCTGCCCGATGGGCTGTAAATTCTGCGCCTCCACACTTGGCGGGCTGGTGCGGCGGCTTGCGCCGTCTGAGCTGCTTGATCAGGTACTGTTTACGCAGAAGGATTCCGGTCTGCCGATCTCGAATATCGTCCTGATGGGCATTGGTGAGCCGCTTGACAATTTTGACAACGTCATGCAGTTTCTTGAGCTGGTCAACAGCCCGAACGGCATGAACATCGGTATGCGCCACATCAGTCTGTCGACCTGTGGCCTTGTGGACAAGATTCGGCTTCTGGCCGAGCGAAAGCTTCAGCTGACGCTTTCCGTGTCGCTGCATTCGCCGGATGATGAAAGCCGCAGCCAGATCATGCCGGTCAACCGCCGGTGGAATGTTGACACGCTTTTGGACGCGTGCCGCGATTACTTTACGATCACGGGGCGGCGCGTCTCGTTTGAGTATACCATGATCGACGGCGTCAGCGATACGCCGCAGCAGGCGGAGCTTCTGGCCAGAAAGCTTCACGGCATGGCGGCGCATGTCAACATGATTCCGCTGAACAGCGTGGAGGAGAGCGGCCTTAAATGCAGCTCGCGACAGGCAATCATGCAGTTTCAGCGGATTCTTGAGGAAAACGGCGTGACGGCCACCGTCCGCCGTACACTGGGAAGCGATATTGACGCCTCGTGCGGTCAGCTTCGCAGAAAGTACGAAAAAACTGGTGGGGAGGCGTAAGCATGCAGCTTTGGGGTATGACGGACGCGGGCAATCTGCGCCCACAGAACCAGGACGCCTATGCGCTGGTCAGTCTGGGTCACGACCGCGCGCTGATGGTCGTCTGCGACGGCATGGGCGGGGCAAAGTCCGGCAATGTCGCCAGCAATATGGCCATTGACGTCTTTGTCGGAGAGATCAGACGGTCACAGAAGCTGGCTGTCAATCCGGAGCGCGCGGAAAAAATCCTGCGCGCGGCGCTTGAGCTTGCCAATAAGGCTGTGTTTGAGCAGTCACAGCTTGGCGAGGAGTACAGCGGCATGGGAACAACGCTGGTTGCCGCGCTGATTCTGAAAAACACGGCTGTGATCATCAATGTCGGTGACAGCCGCGCCTATCACTTCACGCCGACCGGTGTGAAGCTGGTGACGCGCGACCATTCCATCGTGGAGATGATGGTACAGCGCGGCGAGCTGACACGCGAGCAGGCAAAATCCTACCCCGGGAAAAATCTGATTACCCGCGCCGTCGGCACCGAGCCCGAGGTCGAGGCAGATGTATTTGTGCAGGAGCTGCGGCGTGATGACTGCCTGCTGCTGTGCAGCGACGGGCTTTCCAACGAGATGGCCGATCAGGAGATGCTCTTCGAGGTGGCGCACGGCGTGCGCAGGAGCGACTGCTGCCAGCGGCTTTTGAACATTGCAAAAACACGCGGCGCGCCGGACAACGTCACGGTGACACTGGCTGCGTTCTAGATGGCGGGCCATACGGCTCGCAGCTCTCAGGCCGCGCGCGGCGCGGCAGCCGAAAACGTTTCTGCTGCGCAGAAACCGGCGGGCGTCAGCCGCATGTGACGCAATAAGACGAAAGGAGCTTCTTATGGAAAGCTACATAGGAAGACTTTTGGACGATCGATACGAAATACTGGAGATGATCGGCTCCGGCGGGATGGCAGTGGTCTATAAGGCGCGCTGCAACCGTCTGAACCGGCTCGTCGCCATTAAGATACTGAAAACTGAGCTGTCCAAGGACGAGGAATTCCGCCGCCGCTTCCATGCCGAGTCGCAGGCGGTTGCCATGCTCTCACACCCCAATATTGTCTCGGTCTATGACGTGTCGCACTCAGACAACGTGGATTATATCGTCATGGAGCTGATCGAGGGCATCACTCTCAGACAGTATATGGAGCAGAAGAAGGTGCTGAACTGGCGCGAGGCGCTGCATTTTGCCATGCAGATCGCCAAGGCGATGGAGCACGCGCACAGCCGCGGCATCATCCACCGCGACATCAAGCCCCACAACATCATGATCCTCAAGGACGGGAGCGTCAAGGTCGCTGACTTTGGCATCGCGCAGATCTCATCGGCGCAGAATACGCTGACGCGTGAGGCGCTGGGCTCGGTACACTATATTTCGCCCGAGCAGGCGCGCGGCGCGCATGTGGACGCGCGAAGCGATCTGTATTCTCTGGGCGTTGTCCTGTATGAGATGCTGACCGGACGGCCGCCGTTTGACGGCGATTCGCCGGTGTCCGTTGCCATCCAGCACATCAATGCAACGGCGGCGCTCCCGCGCTCGATCAATCCGTCCATTCCGCTGGGGCTTGAGCAGATCACCATGCATGCCATGACGGCTGATCTGGATAAGCGCTATGAAAGTGCGACACAGATGCTGGCCGATCTCGAGGAATTCCGCAAAAATCCAAACATCACCTTTGATTTCTCGCGTCCGCGCGATGATGTGGACTTTACCAGACTGCTGCACCAGCCGACGTACCATCGGGAGCAGACTGCCTCGACGCGTAAAAGCCGTCTGCCCGAGCAGGATGCGCCGCCGCAGACGCATCCGTCGCCCACAGCCGCGCGTGACCGCGCGCAGAAGGCAAGCCGGACGGCAGTGATTGCGGGCATCGTCTGCATTGCGCTGGCGCTGCTGGGAATCTTCTATTTCCTGTACAGCTATTTCTTCTCAGACCTGTTTTCCCGCACCGAGGAGGACGTTGTCCCCAATTTCCTTGGACTGTACTATGAGGACATCGACCCCAACCAGTACCCGAATTTCAGCATTGAGATCCGCGACTGGAAGACGAGCGACGTATATGAGATGGGCTATGTGATCGACCAGACACCGGTCGGCAACCGCACGGCCAAGGTCGGCACCACCATTCAGCTGACGATCTCAGCTGGTGCTGACAGCATCAACATGCCGAATCTGATCAACGCCTCGCTGCAAAGCGCGCTTTCGATGCTGGGCAGCATGTCTGTAGACGTTGAGACGGAAACGGTCTATCAGCCAAGCGATGTCTACACCGACGGCTATATCATCAGCACTGACCCCGTCTACGGCGAGCCGCTGCGCGAGGGGCAGACGGTCATTCTGTACGTCAGCCAGGGCGCGCAGGATATGCTGGTGCCGGTGCCGTCGCTGGTTGGACTGGACGTGGAGTCGGCGGCAAAGCTGATCACCGACGCGGGACTGATCGTGGGAAGCTCGCTCGCGGTGGACAGCGATTTGCAGGAGGGAACGGTCACGTTCCAGAGCATCGAACCCGAGGAAATGGTCAAAAAGGGGACGGTCATCAATTTGCAGATATCCAAGGGGCCGGTCAAGGCGGCTGTGCCCGAGGTCACGTTCCTCTCTGACGATCAGGTCGCGTTTGTGGGCGACAGTCTGGTCGTGGTTGCAGAGGCAGAGAGCGAGGATGACGGCGTACTGACCTATGCGTGGTATATGTCTGCCAACGGCAGCACCGATGATGCACAGCTGGTTTCGCCCAGCTCTGAGCGCAATACCAGCTGCGTGGTCGATACCACCGTGGCCGGAACCTATTACTACTTCTGCCGCATCGTCAACACGCTGGGCGAGGAGTCTGAGTTTACGTATTCCGACATGATCCGCGTGATCGTGGAGGAAAACATTGCGCTGACCGAGAAGGACATCATTGTCCAGATGCCGTCGAGCTCCGGCCGGTATCTGGTTGCGGTGTACGTTGAGGATGAGCAGTGCATTGCACCCTTTACAGTCAATATGGACACGCATCCCGACAGCACGATCACGCTGACGGTCAGCGGAAGTGGGGTGCAGATGGTTCATATCTTTGTTGACGGTCAGGAATATGACAGTCAGCTGATCGATTTTGATACGGTAGGTTGAGCATGAGCGAATATCGCATTGTCAAAGCACTGAGCGGTTTTTATTACGTGGAAACGGAAAACGGCGTGGTAGAATGCCGCGCACGCGGCCGCTTCCGCAAAGAGGGGCTTTCGCCGCTGGTCGGGGATTTTGTCACGATCACGGTGGATGCTAATGGCAAGGGCACGATCGAAACGATTTTGCCGCGCCAGAATGCCTTTGTCCGGCCTGCGGTTGCAAACGTCGGGCTGCTGGTGGTGCTGGCCTCGTGCGCAATTCCCGAGACCGAGCCGTTTTTGCTAGACCGCATTCTTGCCGTGGCTGCGCGGCAGAATGTCCCTGTGCTGATCTGCGTCAATAAGGACGATCTTGCATCCGGCGAGCGTCTGCGACGCATCTATGCGCATGCCGGCTATCCGGTGCTGTGCACCAGCGCCGTGACCGGTGCCGGTATCGATGCGCTGCGGCAGCAGATTGCGGGAAAGCTGGCCGTTTTTACCGGAAATTCCGGCGTTGGAAAAAGCAGTATCCTGAATGCGCTTTCGCCCGAGCTGGCGCTTTCTGTTGGCGAGGTGTCGCAGAAGCTTGGCCGCGGGCGGCATACCACGCGCCATATTGAGCTGTTCCATCTGGCTGACGGCTACGCGGCAGATACGCCCGGGTTTTCCTCCTTCGACTCTGAACAGGAGGCGCCGCTGCGCAAGGAGGAATTGCAGTATGATTTTGTGGACTTTGCGCCGTATCTTGGCAGGTGCCAGTTCCACGACTGCGCGCACCTGAAAGAGCCCTGCTGTGCCGTGCGCGCGGCGCTGGCCGCAGGCGAGCTGGAGCAGACGCGCTATGACAGCTACGTCAGGCTCTATGAGATCGCAAAGGAACACAAGGACTGGGAACTGAGGTAAAACGTGCCGCCGAAAGGCGGCACGTTGTGCATTTTGATCGGTGTGTTTACGAAATCGAAACGGATTTTTCAGCGTCTGTTCAGCTTCTTTTGTTAGAATAACGTCATAATTCAAAATGGGGGGACTGGCTGTGAAAATACTGGTGATTGAGGACGAGGTACTGCTGGCCGATTCAATCAGAGCCCTGCTCAGTGCCAAGGGCTTTACCGTTGAGTGCGTCTATGACGGCGAGGACGGCGCAGCCTACGCTGAGACCGGCGTGTATGATCTTCTGATTCTGGATGTGATGATGCCCAAAATGAACGGCTTTGAGGTCGCGCGCAGGGTGCGTGCCGAGCGATGCACAACGCCGATTTTAATGCTGACGGCAAAGTCCGAGGTCGAGGATGAGATCGAGGGACTAAACGCCGGTGCAGATTATTATCTGACCAAGCCCTTTGACAGCCGCAAGCTGCTTGCCTGCATCAATGCGCTGCTGCGGCGGCAGGGTGCGCAGGTAAACGAGCTTGTGCTGGGCAACACAGCGCTGGATCTGTCCAGCTGTACGCTCAGCTGCGGCCAGATGCGCGTGCGCCTGTCGGCCAAGGAATTTGACGTGATGCGCTTTTTGATGGCATCAAGAGGGCAGATCGTACCAAAGGAAATGATCCTCTGCCGTGTCTGGGGCTTTGATTCAAATGCTGTTGGCAACAACGTTGAGGTCTACATCGGCCTGCTGCGCAGAAAGCTGGCGCACATCGGCTCAAACATCCGCATTGAGGCCGTCAGACGGCTGGGCTATGTGATGGAGGCAGGAGAGGCATGATCAGACGCCTGAAAATCAAGTTTGTTGCCATCAATATGGTCATGGTGACGATCATGCTGTGTGTGATCTTTGGTCTGGTTTACAACTTTACACGCGCCAATCTGGAAAATGAGAGCATCAGCATGATGAAAAGCATTGCTGCTGACCCCTTCCAGATGGGCGCGCCGAATGAGCCGTCGTCACAGCTGCGGCTGCCGTATTTTACGTTGCAGCTGGGGTTTGGCGGGGAGCTGACCGCGACGGGCGGCGGGTACTATGACCTTTCTGACCGTGCGTTTTTGAAGGAGCTGATCGACGAGTCGCTGGGAAGCAGACGGCAGACCGGCGTGATCGAGGCACATGACCTGCGTTTTTGCCGCGCCAGCACGCCGAAGGGAACCATTCTGGTCTTTGCGGACATGTCCAGTGAGAAAAGCACGCTGCAAAACCTGCTGAAAAGCTCGATTTTGATCGGCGTGTTCAGCTTTCTGGTGTTTCTGGGTATCAGCATCTTTCTTTCGCACTGGGCGGTCAAGCCCGTTGCGGCCGCATGGAAGCAGCAGCGGCAGTTTGTGGCCGACGCGTCGCATGAGCTGAAAACGCCGCTCACAGTCATCATGACGAATGCAGATATGCTGGAAAGCGGCGAATATGACGCACAGGAGCAGAAAAACCTCTCAAAAAACATCCTGCTGATGTCACAGCAGATGAAGCTTCTGGTCGAGGAGCTGCTGGAGCTTGCGCGCTCAGACGCCGGTCAGGTCAAACAGCAAATGTGTGAGCTTGACCTGAGCAGTCTGACGCTGGACACCGTGATCTCCTTTGAGGGCGTGTTTGCCGACAGAGGCGAATGCCTTTCCAGCAGCATTGAGCCGGATATCACCGTAAACGGAAACGGACAGGCGCTGGGGCGCGTAATTGAAATTCTCCTGGACAACGCGCAGAAATATGCGCTTGCTGGCACGGAAAGCACGCTGATGCTGCGCAGCAGCACGCAGGGCTGCTGTCAGCTGCGTGTTGCAAGCCACGGCGAAACGCTTTCTCCCGATGAGCTGGAGAAGATATTCCGCCGCTTTTACCGCCGCGATGCGGCAAGAAGCCGTGATGGCAGCTTTGGTCTGGGACTTTCCATTGCACAGAGCATTGTGATGCAGCACGGCGGGAAAATCTGGGCAGAGAGCAGCGACGGCGTGAATACGTTTATCGTCGAACTGAAAAAAGCATAATCGTGGGCGCGCCTTACAAAAGGCGCGCCCAACTTACAGCTGCGGCAGCGAAAGCACATGCTTTCGCTGCCGTGTGATCAGATTGTGTTACAGCGTTTCCAGCTCGGCCTGCCATACGGCGGCACATGCATCGCTTGGCATCCGCCAGTCGCCGCGCGGTGAAAGCGTGACCGAACCGACCTTGGGGCCGTCGGGCAGACAGCTGCGCTTAAACTGCTGCTGGAAGAAGCGGCGGTAGAAGTTTTTCAGCCAGTGCAGCAGAACTGCATCGGTATAGCGCCCCTGCATGGCATGGCGCGCCAGACGATAGATCTTGGCGGGGGAGAAGCCATAGCGCAGGACGTAGTAGAGATAAAAATCATGCAGCTCATACGGGCCGACAAGGGACTCGGTCTGCTGCGCGATCTCGCCGCTCTCATTGGCGGGGAGCAGCTCGGGACTGACCGGCGTGTCCAGAATGTCCAGCAGGACGTCGCGCAGCGCTGCGGTTGCGGCATGCTCTGCCTCATATTGGACAATGTGGCGTACCAGCGTCTTGGGGACGCCGGCGTTGACGCCGTACATACTCATATGGTCGCCGTTATACGTTGCCCAGCCCAGCGCCAGCTCACTCAGATCGCCTGTGCCGATGACAAGACCGCCTGTCCGGTTGGCAAGATCCATCAGCGTCAGCGTGCGCACACGCGCCTGTGCGTTTTCAAATGTCACATCCAGCACATCCTCGCGCTGGCCGATGTCGGTAAAGTGTCTGCGGACGGTGTCGGCAATGGGAATCTCGCGGAATGTGACGCCAAGCTCGTCGCAGAGGATTTCGGCATTCGAGCGCGTGCGCTTTGTCGTGCCAAAGCACGGCATGGTCACGGCCAGAATATCCGTGGCCGGACGCGCAAGCTGCTGCATCGCGCGAACCGCCACCAGAAGCGCCAGACAGCTGTCGAGACCGCCGGAAATGCCGATCACGGCAGTTTTGGCATGCGCATGCGCCATCCGGCGGGCAAGGCCGGTGGCCTGAATGGCAAGAATGCGCTCACAGCGCTCGTTTCGTGCGCGCGCGCCATCGGGGACGAACGGCATGGGCGAGAGGGGCTGCGTCAACGTCACCTCGCGCAGCGGCAGCGTAAACTCGACCGTTTCATAGCCGATTTCGTCGGGAACAAAGCTTGTGCTGCGGCAGCGCTCGGCGCAGAGCTTTTCCAGATCGATCTCGGCAGCTGCAAGTCCGCACGCAAACGGCTCGGCCTCAGCCACGATCGTGCCGTTTTCCGCGATCAGATCGTGTGACGAGAACACCATGTCGGTGGTGGACTCGCCGCAGCCTGCGTCGGCATAGAGATAGGCACAGAGCAGGCGCGCCGACTGCTGCGAGACAAGCGCGCGGCGGTATGCGGCCTTGCCGACGGTCTCATCGCTGGCCGAAAGATTGGCGATGACGGTTGCACCGGCCAGCGCGTGGTGTGTGCTGGGAGGCAGAGGCGCCCAGAGATCCTCACAGATCTCGGCTGCAAGCGTGAACGCGGGCAGCGTGCTGCACCGGAAGAGCAGCTTCGCGCCAAAGCGCGTAGCCTGTCCGGCAAAGTGATGCGGATACACGCCGTCGGGTGCGGGGGAGAAATGACGGCGCTCATAGAATTCACCGTAATTCGGAATGATGCTTTTGGGGACAAGACCAAGCAGCGAGCCATGACAGAACACAGCTGCGCAGTTATAGAGCTTTGCGCGGAACAGGACAGGCAGACCGACAACAAAGACGGTGTCCAGCATACTGCTTTCGCGCAGGAGCATGACCAGTGCGTCCTCTGCCGCCTTTTGCAGCGGCTGCTGCAAAAAGAGATCACCACAGGTGTAGCCGCAAAGTCCCAGCTCGGGGAAGACGGCCAGCTGTGCGCCGCTTTCGGCGGCAGTGCGCATGGCATCAAGCGTTGCCTGCGCGTTATAGGGGCAGTCTGCCACGCGCAGCGCGGGGGACACGGTGCAGACCCTGATAAAACCGTTTTTCATGAAGATTTCTCCTCTTTTGCTGCCCTGCGCGCGGCGGGGCGATTTTTTATATCATACCACAAACTCCCGCTGCCAGACAAGAGGATACTTTCACTTGATGGCAGAAAAAGACTGTGTTAGAATAGAAACCTGGACGGGATTTTCGGCGGTTGCGGCGCAAAAAGCAAAACGCAGCCGCAGGTTGACAGATTTAATGGCGCGCTTTCTGGTGCGCAACCGGAAAAAGCGGTAAAATGCAGACAGAAACAGGAATGGAGGAACAAATGATGATCCTTGCAGACAAAATCATCTCTCTGCGCAAAAAGTCCGGTTGGTCACAGGAGGAGCTGGCACAGCAGCTGAATGTGACGCGGCAGTCGGTTTCCAAGTGGGAGGGCGCGCAGTCAACGCCCGATCTGGATAAGGTTGTGCAGATGAGCCGCCTGTTTGGCGTCAGCACCGACTATCTGTTAAAGGACGAGCTGGAGGAGCAGGAGACTGCGCCGGTTGGCGCTGTCGAGCCTGAACTGCGCCGCGTGAGCATGGAAGAGGCCGCGCAGTATCTGACGCTTCGCCGTGAGGCAGCGCCGAAGATGGCGTTGGCAACTTTTTTATGTGTGCTTTCGCCCATTACGCTGATTTTGATGGCGGGGCTGAGCGAGCTTACGGGCTTTGGCCTCAGCGAAAACGCGGCGGTCGGCATCGGCCTTTGCGTGCTGCTGGTTCTGGTGGCAGCGGCTGTTGCGATTTTTATCACAAGCGGCGCAAAGAGCCGTGAATTTCAGTTTTTAGAGGAAGAAAGCTTTGAAACCGCGTATGGCGTAAGCAGCATGGTCAAAGAGCGTCAGCGCGCCTTTGCGCCGACGGCAACGCGGCTGAACACCATCGGGACGGTGCCCTGTATTCTTTCAGTCGTGCCGCTGTTTCTCTCAATCTGCTTTAGCGCGGCGGATATCGTGTATATCGGTGCGGTCTGCATCCTGCTGTTTCTGGTGGCGCTGGCGTGTCTTGCATTTGTCTATTGCGGGACGATCAGCGGGGCAATGGAAAAGCTGCTGGAGGAAGGCGACTACAGCCGTACACGCAAGGCAAGCAATCGCGTTTTTCACGCGGTAACGGTTTGCTACTGGCTGGTGGCGACGGCGGTCTTCTTCCTTTACACCTTTGGCCCCAGCGGAAATGGAAAGCCAGAGCACAGCTGGTTCATCTGGGCCATCGCAGGTGTGCTGTATGGCGCACTGGCGGCAGTTCTCCGCGTGGTTGCGCGCGGAAAAGACCGGTAATTACACAAACCGAACGGCGGCATCCGGCCAAAGCGCCTCTGCCGTGCAGATAATCGTCTGCTGGTCACAGGCAGAAAGCGGTTCAAGGGGCGCAAGCATCACGCTGCGCCCTTTTCTTTTCCAGGTGGCGCGGAGCTGCCCGTGCAGCAGCACAGTGGGCGAGACGATACCCGCAAGGGAGAATACCTGTCTGAGGTGTTCGGGCGCGAGAATCAGACTTTCCTTTTTCTCGTATCCCAGCAGCATGGGGTCAAAGCCCGCCAGAAAGACGCAGGTCGGTGCATCGGCCGCCTGAGACGGACTGTCAATCCAGTAATACGTCCGGCCGTCATATTCGTCCGCTTCCAGCGGGAGCCGGTCAAGCCAACCCCTGACCTCGTGCATGGTGGCATGGAAAAAGTACATGGCGTCGTGAGCGGTGGCAGGGCCATAGTGCGTAAAATAGCGCCGCGCCAGCGCAAGCGCCGCGTCCTCACGCGGCATGGGTGTGAACGGCGGGCAGGGGATGAGCGTCTTTTCACTGCACACGGCGTAGCACGCAAAGCCGCGTTCGCACGCCTCGCGCAGCCCGCCGCCCCACGGGTGAAACATGCTGCGTTCCTCGTCATCTGTCATGCCATGCGCGCGACAGATGGCTTTCAGTGCGTCGCGTGTCTGCGGCGCGGCAGAAAGTGCGTCCGTGATCACGGCGGTCAGCTCGGCCTGCCGCGCGGGGGTAAGCGCCCAGTCGGCGCGCTGGTTCCAGAAGCTTGGCGTGTCCCATACGTTGCGGCGGTAATGCGCGCCGTCCAGAAACAGCGGCAGATCATCGGGGTCAAAGACGTGGACGGTGCCGCGCAGCGTCCAGCTTTTGACCAGCGCGTCATATGCTGCCTGTTCAGAAAAATCGGTGCTGCGAATGCGCAGAGCATGCAGTGCGTTTGACAGAAACTGCGCCTGTATGCCGCAAAGCCCGCGCGCAGCGGCGCGCAGATCGGCGGGCTTCGACAGGAACTGTCCCGCCAGCCGCCTTGCCAGGATTTCTTCACGAGTCATGCCGCAACCACCTTTCATTTAGATGTATCTTAGCACAGCAGGCAGCTAAAAACAAGGACGCAGAAGCGCGCGTCCATAAAACAGGAAATCCGGACTATGGCGCAGCCATAGTCCGGATTTTGTAATCTCCGCGTTACAGCGTCTGCATGCTCCGCAGGATACGGCTCATTCTGAGCCGATGGGCGTAAGCGTTACGCCGTCAAAGACAAGCTCAAGATCGAAGCCAAGATCGGTCGCGTTTTCCGGTGCAGCGCGCAGGAAGAGATAATAGCTGCCTGCATCCTCCATGGTAAAGCTGAACGCGGTGCGGCCACCCAGACAGACCGCGTATTCACCGATGGTGGGGCCGCTGTTGCGGCTGACCTCAACCAGCATGACCACCAGCATGTTCGGCTGCTGCTGATCTCTTGGCAGACAGTTGACGCTGGCGCTGATCGTGCTGCCCGCCGCTGCGTCCAGCCGATAGGGATAGAAGGTGGCAGCATCCGGCTTGAGCAAGGGGAACAGGAATCCGGTTTCGTCAGTCAGCTCGGGGTCGGGGAACTGCGCATCGGGAAGCGGGTCAAACATCTGCGTGATGGCAGAGCGCGGCCAGACCTGTGTGGTGAGCTGTACGCTGTATGCGTCGGCTGCGCCGGCGTTCTGCTGAAGAAGGTCGTAGTTTTCCGCGTCCAGTGAGATGGTGAGCGTATCACCGGCACGCAGATCAGAGAGGACGAACGGGTGTACCGCGCCGCTGTCATAGTCACAGAACAAAAGCTCGGCATTTGCGCAGTTCAGCACGCATTCTGCGCCGAAGATGTCCGCGCCTGCGTCTGCGTCGGCAACGGTGATCGTACCGGCGGCCGTGTCAACCGAAACCAGCACGGCATTAAGCCCGCTGTAGGACGGCGGGACAAAATGGAATCGTGTGCCGTCTGCCAGCTTTTGCAGCGACATGTCATTGCCCCTTGCATAGAGTTCAGACGAACCGCGCGCGGTGTAGGAAATCGTGTCATTGTCAATCAGTTTGAAAATGTAGGTACCTTTTACGCTCTCGGCGGTGCAGATGACCTTGCCGTCGTCAATCTCAAATGTGCCATCAATGAGCGTGGAGGAAAACACGTCCGACGTCAGATGAAAACGTCCTTCGTGCAAGTCAAACGAAACATCGACATAGCTCAGCTGCGAATCGTCCGCGACGTAGCGCCCGTCTGCAAGACCGTAGATGACATGGTCTGTCGGTTCGGTCAAAAAGCAGACAGCCAGCACGATGCAGCAGACCACTGCCAGCACGATCAGCCAGAACGCGGGCTTTTTATAGTTGAGCACGGCCTTGACGCGTGCCTTGACGCCGACTGCACCAAAGGCGAGCGGACAGGCGGCAAGCGTCCGGTGCGGCGTGCTGCAGGAAAGCAGCGCCTGAGAATAATCTGCGCGCGCAGGTGCATCCAGCGTCCGGATGACCGTCTCATCACACGCAAGCTCAAGGTCGCGGCAGAGCAGCAGATAGCTCAGCCAGACCAGCGGGTGAAACCAGTAGAGCGACAGGAGCACAAAGCCAAGCAGCTTGACCCAGTTGTCACCGCGCCGAAGGTGACAGCGCTCATGCGCCAGAACGGCAGAGGCGGTGGCGCGCTCCATCCCCAGCGGGAGGATGATGCGCGGCCGCAGAAGCCCCATGACAAAGGGCGAGGCCACGGCGTCAGATTCATAGACGTTGCCCTCCAGCCGGATGGCCGTGCGCACGCTGCGCCGCAGCCGCAGCCAGCTGACCAGCAGATACAGCAGCATGGCACCCACACCCAGCAGCCAGATAAAGCCCGCAAGCGTAGTGTAGAGATAAAGCGGATTGACGCTTGCGGCGGGGTCGGCAGCCGAGGACGCGGCCAGCGCGCCGTCCAGCGCGGTGTTCAGGGGCGGAATGCCGGTATTGACCGTGGGAACGGGGTCATAGCGGACGGCCAGCTGTGTAAGGAGCGTACCGCTTGGTACAAGACTGAGCGCACTTTCAATCGACCACGGAAGCGCCAGACGCAGCCCGACCAGTCCCCACATCACAGGGCGCAGCCGCTTTGGCGCGCGGGCAAGAAGCAGGCGCAGCAGCAGCACCGCCGCGATCAGCCAGCTTGCGCTGTAGGCGCGGTTCAAAAAGCCAAGAAAAAGCTCACTCATGCGATACCTCCCTGCGATAGGCGTCGATCATGCGCTGTACCTCATCCAGTTCATCCTGTGTCAGACGCTTCTGGCTGGTAAAGGCGGCCAGAAACGCGGGGAGTGAACCGGAAAAGGTCTCCTGCACAAAATTGCGGCTTTGCATACCGGTGTACTGCTCGCGCGTGATGCGCACGCAGACCGTCCCGCCGTTATTCTCAAACAGACCCTTTTCACAAAGACGACGAATGACGGTGTGTGTGGTTGTCCGTTTCCAGCCGAATTCGTCGGCGGCCAGATGGACAAGCTGTGTGGTGCTGACAGGCGCCATCGCCCAGATGCGCTCGGCAAAACGCGCCTCAATCGCGCCAAGCTGCATGTCGGCCATTAAGATCCCTCCAATCGGATGTACTACAAATTGTAGTCTCTATGGACATACTACAGCGTGTAGTCTGTGTTGTCAAGAGAAAAGTCAGGAAACCGGAAAATTTCATCCCCCCAGGGAGCTTCAAAACCGCGGCTGCCTTTGGTAAAATGTCCGCAGAACAACGAAACGAGGGAAACGGAATGAAAAAACTTGCTGCACTTCTGCTTTGCGCGGCAATGCTGCTGACGCTGGCCGCGTGTACGACAGGTGCAAAGGAAGCGGCCACGGACAGCTCGACACTGGTCTATGGTTCTGCCGATTATACGCGCATCAATCCGGCAATGGATGAGCACTGTGAGCTGAGCGTGCTGCTGTTTGACGGTCTGACGGCGCATGACGGCGAAAACAATGTCATCCCCGCGCTGGCTGAAAGCTGGGAGCTTGACGAGGCGACCAATACCTATACCTTTCATCTGCGCAGCGGCGTGACATGGCACGACGGCGCGGCGTTTACGTCCAAGGACGTAAAATTCACCATTGAGGCCATTATGAATCCGGAAAACGGCTCAGAAAACGCGCCAAACTTTGAAGAGGTCGAGGAGATCACCACGCCGGATGAGCAGACGGTGGTGTTCCGGCTCTCGGCGCCGAATGCGGCGTTTCTGGATTACATGTCCATGGCGATTTTACCGGAGCATCTTCTCACCGGAGAGGACTGGCAGGAGTCGGATTTCTTCCGCACGCCGGTTGGCACGGGTGCGTACCGGCTGGAAAGCTGGGACGTGGGACAGGCGATCAGTCTGGTGCGAAATGCGGACTATTACCGAGGCGCGGCAAAGATCGAGCGCATTATCTTCAAAATTGTCCCCGATGACAACGCACAGGCCATGCAGCTGGAATCCGGCGAGCTGGATCTGGCGCTGCTTGACCCCAAAAATGCACAGCTGTTTCAGGAAAAGGACGGCTTTGTCTGCTATGATATGAAGACCAGCGATTACCGCGGCATTCTGTTTAACTTCTGGAACGATTACTGGAACGAAAACCACGATATCATTCCGGCCGTCTGCTATGCGCTTGACCGCGAGGCAATCGTCGATGCTGTCCTGCTGGGACAGGGCGAGGCGGCGTATGGGCCATTACAGCGAAATGTATATAACGAGCCGGAGGTTGAGCGCTATGCTTATGATCCGGAAAAGGCGCGCTCAATTCTGGAGGAAGCAGGCTGTACGCTGAACGACGACGGCTATTATGTCCGCAACGGTGCGGAGGTCGCCTTTACCATCAGCGTCATGTCCGGCGAGCAGGACCGCATTGATATTGCACAGGCCGCCGCGCAGCAGCTGCGTGAGGTGGGCATCCACTGTACTGTAGATATCCCCGCGGTGATGGACTGGGTGGGACAGCAGGCGTGTCTGATCGGCTGGGGCAGTCCCTTTGACGCGGACGACCACACCTATAAGGTATTTGGAACGGACAAGGGCGCAAACTACTCGGGCTATTCCAATGAAAAGGTGGACGAGTATCTGACAAAGGCGCGCGAAAGTGCCGACGCGGATACGCGGCGAGCGTATTACAGCCTGTTCCAGCAGGAGCTGGCAGCCGACCCCGCGTATGCGTTTATCTGCTATGTGGATGCAAACTACGTCTCCTCCGGCAGAATATCGGGCATTGATGCAGAGAAAATTCTGGGACACCACGGCGTGGGTATCTTCTGGAATGTCTGCGAATGGACGCTTGGAGCATAAAGAACATGGACTTGTGGCAGGGTGCGCGAAACGCGTACCCTGCACGGCAGTTTCGGGAGGAAACAAAATGGAAGAACGTCTGGATATCCGACACCTGTCGGTCAGCTTTGATACGCCGCGCGGGCGCGTGGAGGCGGTGCGTGATGTAAGTCTCACGCTCCACTCCGGCGAGGTGCTGGCGCTGGTGGGCGAGTCCGGCTGCGGAAAAAGCGTTCTCTGTAAGGCGATTATGAAGCTTCTGCCGAAGACGGCACGAATCGAAGCGGAGCAGATTTTACTCGACGGAACCGATATTGCGCGCTGCACCGAGCGCGAGATGTGCCGCCTGCGCGGCAGCGCGTTTTCCATGGTGTTTCAGGATCCCATGACGGCGCTTGACCCCACGATGACGATTGGCGCGCAGATCGCAGAGGCGGTCCGTGTGCATCAGCGGGGCATTTCGCGCGACGCGCTGCACGCGCGGGTGCTCGAGCTGATGCGTCTGACGGGAATCGAACAGCCCGAGGCGCGCGCCCGCCTCTATCCGCACAGCTTTTCCGGCGGGATGCGGCAGCGTGTGGTGATGGCCATTGCGCTGGCGTCGCGGCCAAAAATTTTACTGGCCGATGAGCCAACCACGTCGCTGGATGTGACCATTCAGGCGCAGATTCTGGATTTACTGCGCGAGGTGCAGCAGACGTGTGATACCGCGACCATTCTTGTCTCACACGATCTTGGTGTTGTCGCGCGCGCGGCTGACCGCGTGGCCGTGATGTACGCGGGAAAGATCGTGGAGATCGGAACAGCGGAAGAAATCTATTATGACCCGCGCCATCCGTACACATGGGGGCTGCTGCAGTCGCTTCCGGCGCTGCGCCGGCGCGGCGAGCCGCTGTATACCATCGGCGGGATGCCGCCGACGCTGATCGACCCGCCGCAGGGTGACGCATTTGCCTGCCGCAATCCGTATGCGCTGGATATCGACTATGAACAGGTGCCGCCGATGTTCCAGATCACGCCGACGCACTATGCGGCGACGTGGCTGCTTGACCCGCGCGCGCCAAAAATCAAACCACCGGTGGGAGGGCTGCAAGGTGAGGGATGAAAACCTGCTGACAGTTGAACATCTGACACACTGCTTTCCCTTTGGGCGCGGCGGCGTGCTGCGCGCGCTGGACGATGTGTCGTTTCAGATCAGACGCGGCGAAATATTCGGTCTGGTTGGCGAATCGGGGAGCGGAAAATCCACAGCAGCACGCTGCATTATGAATCTCTACACGCCGACTGCCGGAAAAATTGTGTATCAGGGAATTAACATTTGTGACCGCGCGCAGCTTCGTGCAAACAGAAAAATGCTGCAAACCTCGCGGCAGATCATTTTTCAGGACTCGACCTCCAGTCTCGACCCCAGAATGAAGGTCTGCGACATCATAGCCGAGCCCATGCGCATCGCGCATATGACCCCGCCGCGCGGAAGCTTTCGCGCCGAGGCGGCGTTCCAGATGAAATATGTCGGACTGGACAGCAGCTGTCTTGATCGCTATCCGGACGAGCTTTCCGGCGGCCAGCGCCAGCGTGTTGCCATTGCGCGCGCGCTTTGCATGGAGCCGCAGCTGCTGGTGGCAGATGAGCCGGTTGCCTCACTGGATGTGTCGATTCAGGCGCAGATCGTCAACCTGTTCCGGCATTTGCAGGCAGAGCACGGCTTTACCTTTCTCTTTATCGCGCATGATCTTGCCATGGTCGAATATCTCTGTGACCGCGTGGGCGTTTTGTATCACGGGCGGCTGGTTGAGGTTGCACCGGTGGAGGCGCTGTTTGAAAACCCGCTGCACCCTTATACGAAAGCGCTGCTTTCGGCAATGCCGCTGCCGGATCCCATCCGTGAGCGGAAGCGGAAGCTGACGCGCTTTGAACAGCGTGAGCTGCCGCGCGGCGCGCAGCTGGTCGAGCGCAGCCCCGATCACTTTGTGCTGGAGGGAGGCGAGGAGGCTTGAACGGATGGAAAACGCTCCGATATTACGGCGGAAAGCTGCTGCTCTTTGTGCTTAGTGTTCTGCTGCTCTCGCTGCTGGTGTTCTGTGTGGCGCGGCTTGCGCCGGGGGACGCGCTGGTGTCCTATTACGGTGACCGCGCAGAAAAGCTGACCGCAGCCGAGCGCGCCGCGGCGGAAGAACGCCTCGGTCTGCATGAGCCGCTTCTGCGCCAGTATGGGAAGTGGCTGAAAAACGCGCTGCACGGCGAGTTTGGTGTTTCATACAAGTATAAAATGGACGTGTTGGAGGTCATTGGTGCACGGCTTCCGTTTACGCTGATTCTGGGCGGGGGAGGCTTCGTGCTGATCTTTGTGCTGGCGCTGGCGCTTGGGACGCTTTGCGCGTGGCATGAGGGGCGCGCGCTTGACCGCGTTTTGTGTAAGATCGGCACGGTTTCCAGCTGTATTCCGGAGTTCTGGCTGTCGCTGGTTCTGATTTTGATCTTCTCGGTGACGCTGCGGCTGCTGCCGTCCTCGGGCGCGTATTCGATCGGGCGGCGGGGGGAGCTTGCTGACCGGCTGCTGCATCTGATTTTGCCGATGAGCGTGGTGGTGCTCAGTCATCTGTGGTATTATGCCTATCTGGTGCGAAACCGTCTGCTAGAAGAGCTTTCTGCACAGTACGTGCTTCTGGCGCGCAGCAAGGGACTTACGCGCGGAAGCGTTATGCTTCGCCACTGTCTGCGCGGCGTGATGCCGTCGTATCTCAGCATTATGGCGATTTCGGTGCCGCATATTCTGGGCGGGACATATATCGTCGAGAGCGTGTTTTCCTACCCTGGACTTGGTACGCTCAGCTATGAAAGCGCGCGGTATAAGGACTACAATCTTTTGATGGTGCTGTGCATTCTGACCGGAGCGGTCGTTATTGCTTGCAGTATGCTGGCGCAGGGTATCAATGCGCGCATTGACCCGCGACTGCGCGAGATGCGCGGACAGACAGACGGAGGTGAGGCGAAATGAGCGAGCGAGATACCTTCCGGCTGGTCGGGCCGCGTGATACGCCGCCGCGCCTCAGGCAAAAGCGCGCGTGGTATCAGGGGCTTCCAATCGGCTCATGCGTCGTGCTGGCGCTGATTCTGCTCGGCTGCGCATGCTGCAGCTGTTTTCTCACGCGCGACCCATCGTATATGGCGCTGTCAGACTGCAACACGCCGCCGTGTCGCGAATATCTCTTTGGAACGGACGCGATGGGACGCGATATCTTCACCATGATCTGGTATGGCGGGCGTGTTTCACTGTGCATCGGTCTGCTTTCCACGCTGATCTCCACAGTGCTGGCCGTTCTGCTGGGCAGTCTGAGTGGCTGCGCGCCGCGCCGTCTGGATGCGGCGCTGATGCGTCTGACCGAGATTCTACTGAGCGTACCGTCGCTTCTGCTGACGGTGCTGCTGCAGGCGGTGCTGGGTGAGGCAAATGTGCTCAGCATTTCGCTGGTCATTGGACTGACGGGCTGGACGTCAATTGCCAAGGTCGTGCGTACCGAGGTGCGGCAGCTGCGCGCAAGTGAATATGTGCTGGCGGCGCGCGCCATGGGCGGTGGCTTCTTTCATATCCTGCGGCAGCATCTTGCGCCGAATTTTGCCTCATCCATCTCGTTTATGGTGGTCATGAATATCCGAAGCGCCATTCTGGCCGAGTCCACGCTCAGCTTTATGGGCATTGGACTGCCGCTGGAGATCGTCTCGTGGGGCAGTATGCTTTCGCTTGCCGATCAGTCCATCCTGAGCGGCTGCTGGTGGAGCATTCTGATCCCGGGCGCGTTTCTGGTTGCGTCGCTGCTTTGCATTACCGAGCTTGCAAACGCGCTGCGCAGCCGCGACGGCGGGAGGCAGAGCAACCTGTAAAAGCGTGCTGCTGCACAGCATGATTGCACAGCGAATCAACGTTTTGACGTGTGTTTGTAAAGCGGAAATTGTCTATGCAAGGAAAGGAGTAAACCAACGGTCGGTTTACTCCTTTTCAGAACAATCGTATAATCATGGTGAGAGGAGGGGAAAGATGGATGCTAGGAAAACCGGCAAGTTCATTTGTGAGAACCGAAAAAAGCATGGCATGTCGCAAAAAGAGCTGGCAGATAGATTAAGTATTACCGACAAAGCAATCAGTAAATGGGAGCGCGGCATATCTTTTCCCGACATATCCATGCTGATTCCCATTTCAAAAGTGTTGGAAATCAGTTTATATGATTTATTAACCGGAGGTGAGGATGATGAACCGGAATGATGCGGAAGCTGTGATTCAAGATACGATTGCGTATGCAAATCAGGAAATAAAGAAAAGTAGGGAACGAAGTCGCAGAATTGTAATTGCCACAATTGCTTCCGCAGCCCTTCTTGTGATTCTTTTGGGAAGCTGTTTTCTGTCATATGCCACATTTCATACAGCAAATCCGTTTTCTGCTGCAAGCGGTTATTTTCAAATAGCTGTCTTAGATCGGGAATACGCTGAAATCCAGGCCGCACCCAAGGTCATAATTGCGCAGCCAAATGGTGAAATTTTTACAGATTATATGCAGTCACGTGGCTTTACGGAGCTGGAAGAGGAGCAGCTGGGCGCAATACGGGTTTTTACAAACGGCGAGGATATGGAGTGCGTTTGGTATTCAATCAACAGGTATTATTCAAAATGGTGCTGGCAGTAAAATAAAGCTTTACAATTCGATAGAATACTAAATTCCAGCTTCTAGATACGAAAAAACCGGATACCAGACGGTATCCGGTTTTTAGTATGCAGTTTTCAGATCTGTGAGAGAACCTCACCGATGCGGTCGCGAAAGATCAGCCCCGCGTAATCATCATACGGCGTTTCGTCGCGGTTGATCAGCACGAGCCGACTGCCGCCGTAATAGCGCAGAAGTCCCGCTGCCGGATAGACGGTCAGCGAGGTACCGCCGACGATCAGCAGATCGGCCTCGGAAATGGCGCGAACCGCGCCCTCAAGACACTGGCCGTCAAGACTTTCCTCATACAGCACGACGTCGGGCTTGATCACCCCGCCGCAGGTACAGTGCGGCACGCCGGAGGAGTCGCGGATGTAGGCCATGTCATAGAATTTGCCGCAGCGCGTACAGTGGTTGCGGTGAATCGAGCCGTGAAGCTCATAGACGCGCCTGCTTCCGGCCAGCTGGTGCAGACCGTCGATGTTCTGCGTGACGACGGCGGTCAG
Organism: uncultured Oscillospiraceae bacterium; assembly: GCA_964590095.1. Taxonomy (GTDB): domain Bacteria; phylum Bacillota; class Clostridia; order Oscillospirales; family Oscillospiraceae; genus CAG-170. The sequence goes on from CAZPYW010000001.1 coordinate 44,709, forward strand.
CTTGCCGGCAGTCTCCAGCGCCGCAAGGCGCAGATGCGCAGCGTTTGGCTGAATACCGTCGGGCAGGAGCATTTTTTCTCGATAAAAGCGATAGAATGCGTCAGTGTGCTGATAGAAAAAGGAGTGGCTGAGGATGGTTTCGGGCGGGTAGTCAAATTTCTGGTGGTAGAGGCCGTCTTCACTTCTGAAATCCGGAATACCGGACTCGGTGGAGACGCCCGCGCCGCCGAAAAAGACGATGCGTTTACTTTCCGCGATCCAGGTTTTTAGACGGCCGATTTCGGAATTGTTCATCTTCTTCCTCCAATTCTGCGACAAATTTTCGCTCGGCGCGCGTTTTGAACGGGAAGCGCAGCTGCGCAAACAGATCCGGCCGCGCACGCATGGTGCGCAGGATGGACTGCTTCTTGCGCCAGCGCGCGACAAGCTGGTGATTGCCGCCAAGCAGCACCTCTGGCACATGCAGACCGTGCCAGACATCCGGACGGGAGTATTGCGGGTATTCCAGCAGACCGGACCAGTGGCTTTCGTCGGTAAAGCACTCCTCACCGCCCAGAACGCCGGGCACGAGACGGCACACGGCATCGGCAACACACATGGCCGGAAGCTCACCGCCGGTCAGAACGAAATCTCCGATGGAGATCTCTTCGTCCACGCATTCGTCGATAAAGCGCTGGTCAATGCCCTCATAGTGGCCGCAGACCAGAATGATATTCTCGTGCCTGCACAGTGCCCGCGCCTTATCCTGTGTAAAGACAGAGCCGCAGGGCGAAAGATAGATGGTGTGAACCGGTGCGCTGGCCTCGTCACAGACAGCCTCCCAGCAGCGGTAAAGCGGGTCACACTGCATGATCGCGCCGCGTCCGCCGCCATAGGGATAGTCGTCCACCTGATTCTGGCGGTTGGCGGTATAATCGCGAATCTGATGGGCGTGAATCTCGATCAGACCCTTCTTCTGCGCGCGGCCAAGAATGCTTTCCTGCATGATGGCGTCAATGGACGCGGGAAAAAGCGTCAGGATATCAAATCTCATCGGTACGCATACCCTCGATCAGACGGACGCGGACATAGCCTGCATCCGTGTTTTTTTCCAGAATGAACTCCGGCACGCCCGGGATCAGATACTCATGCTCGCCGCGGACGACATAGACGTCACTTCCCGGGTAGGTAAGAATATCGGCAACCTCACCGATCTGCGTTTCATCGGCAAAGACCGGAAGCCCAATCAGATCGGCGATGAAAACGGCGCCGTCGTCCAGCTGTGCATCGCTCCGACGGATTTGAACCGTTTTTTCGCGCAGCGCAGCGGCGGACTCGACATCGTCAACACCGGCCAGCTTCATCAAAACGCAGGTCTTCTGTACGCGCGCGGACTGAACGGCGTAGGCCTTGCCGCCGAGATAGACGGTGTCAAAGTCCAGCAGAAAGGCAGGCTCATCAGCCCAGGGGAGAATTTTGATCTCACCGCGCACGCCATGCGTGCTGACGATCTGACCGGCGTCGAGAAATTCTTTTTTCATAGTGGCTCCTCTTTCCGTGTTTGCTTGGTATGCTGCGCGATAAATTGGGATGGATGGCATCAGCCATACTGCTCCATCAGGTAAAGACTCAGCTTTGACTGCATCCGGTCGAGGGCGGTATCCAGATCAATGCTGCCGGATTCCAGCTCGCCCAGCACTTCCAGTATGACAGACAGCGCTGTCGTATCGTAAAAGTCCATTGTTTTGCAGGTGTTGGCAAGCTCTACGATCACCTGCACATCATCGAATGTTGTGATCTCGGCATACGGAACGTCCAGACCTTTCAGGACATCCAGATTGTCTTTCAGCAGGGGTGCATAAATCGGGGTTCCGTCCGCGCTGTATTCCATCCACGGGTGAAGCACAAGATACTTGAGAAATTCCCAGCAGCCCTCGGGGCAGGCGGTTGATGCGCTTACGCCCAGCGGTGTCATAAGCTTGATGTCAAGGCCGTTGCTCCCATCGGGTGTCGGCCACCCCACATAGTGCAGGGTCTGACCGCAACGGTAACGGTCAAAGGAAACCTCAAGCGCAGAGCTCAGCCCCACATAGCAGCAGATCAGATCTCCGTCCAGAATCCGCTGCGGCACGTTTTTTTCGGGGTTGTATCCGCCGTCATAGCGTCCTGCGTCCAGCGCCGACTGTAAAATCTCGCGAAATTCCGGCGTGTTCAAATTACACTGTGCGTGTTCATAGTCGATTGCGCCGCGCAGATACCGTCCGCCGATTTTCTCCACGAAATTCGACGGATTCATGTAGTAGATCATATCCTGATCCGGTTGCAGGGACTTTTCCAAAGCCAGATATTCTGCAATTGTCCAGTCTGTGTAAAGCTGTTGGGTCTGCTGGGAGCAGCTCAATGCCTCGATGCCAAACGTGGGAGACAGCAGGTAAAGACCGCCGTATTCATGTAACGCGTTCCAGGGAACAATATCCTCTGCGCTGAGTTCCGTGTCAGATGCAAGCAGCGGGTCGAG
>CAZPYW010000001.1:47305-54012 GCA_964590095.1 uncultured Oscillospiraceae bacterium
AGGGAACAATATCCTCTGCGCTGAGTTCCGTGTCAGATGCAAGCAGCGGGTCGAGGTTGTCGGATACAGGCTTTGCGGGCTGCGAAGCATCCGGATTACTGCTGGCGGTTTTGGCGCTGCATGCCGATAAAAAGAGTAAGAAACTCAAAACGAATGCCAATAAATGCTTTTTTTCATTTGGTATCTCCTTTGTTTCCGATTGCCTGTGTTCGTTTTGCAGACAGTTTGCCTTTTATCTGGATTTTATGGAACAAGTATAGCAGAAACGTGCGAAGAAATCTACCTACAGATATGCGCAAAGCTCATCCAGAACGCCAAGATCCCACGCAAGACGCGAAAGCACGTACTTGTCACGGATATCCTTGGTGGCCTGGAAGGTCAGGCGCGCGCACGCACTGTCCACGCCAAGCGCGGCGCAGTCGGTCGGCAGACCGATCATGCGCATAAGCGCCTCCAGCTCGCCGGAGGCGGGCAGCTCCTCGTCCAGAATTTGCAGGATGGCATCCCAGTTGTCCATGATTTTTTGCAGGCGCGCGGGATGTGTGGCTTTGTCGTATTTGCCCTCTCGCGCTTCCAGGGCGATCATGGTCTCGCCGCTTCTGCCAAGGAAGGCACGCAGCTGAGAGGCCCAGTCTGCGTAATCAAACGACGCGACCCAGGCGCGCGCTTTTTCTGCGTCCGGTGTGATTGTTTTAAGCTTCTCATAGAGCCGGACAGCCATCAGCGTGCCGACGGCGCACTGAATACCGTGCAGCTCGGCCGGTGTGCCAAATTCCAGCGCGCGCATGTCCCACACATGCGAAAAATAGTGCTCAACGCCGGAGGCGGGGCGCGAGACGCCGGCATAGGCCATCGCCTCGCCGCCGATCACCAGCCCGTCAAAAACGGCCTTGACCGCGGCAGCGTCGCGCCGCAGCAGACCTTCGGCGTTGTCGGTGCAGCGCCTGAGCGCCTCACGCACCAGCTGCGCGACGTGTTCACAGTAGTATTCGCCGGTAATAAGGTGCGCAATGCGCCACTCTGCGATGCTGACGTATTTTGCAAGCATGTCGCCCAGACCTGCGCGAAGCAGCCGCATGGGGGCATCCTTGAGAACGTCTGTGTCACCCACGATCACGTCGGCACAGCGGCTTGGGAGCGAAACCTTCAGACCGTCCATTGCCATGGACGAGGTTGCACTGGCGTAGCCGTCCATCGACGGCGCTGTCCCGACGATGACATAGGGGCGATTTGCCGTCCGGCTGAGGATTTTTCCAATGTCGTTGATCACGCCTGAGCCAACGCCCAGAATCAGATCGCACGAATCGTCAAAGTGCATCACGGCTGCGCCGACTGCGTGCTCATCCGGCTCAAGCGCAGCGGCAGGGAAGATGTACTGGCTGTGCGAAAGACCGGCCTCATCCAGTACGGCGCAAACGCGCGCGCCTGCGGCGGAAAAGGTGTTTGCATCGGCCAGAAGAAACGGTTTTTTTGCGCCAAAGCGGGCGAGAATTGCGGGAAGCTGCGCAATCACGCCGCTTCCTGCGACGACATCCTGAACGCTGCACGTGTGAATGCGCCCGCAGCTGCACGGCGCCTGTGTGAAATACTGCATGGGATTCCTCCTGTTGGTAAATAGGACAGATGATGGATGATGGATGACGGTCAAATGGAAAAAGCGGACTTATTCGCCGCTGAAGCTTTTACAGCAGGGGCGCAGACTGCACTGCTCACATGCCGGCTTTCGCGCCGTGCAGACGGCGCGGCCATGCAGGACGATGCGGTGACAGAAATCTGACGACTCCTCGGGCGGGAGAATGGCGCGCAGTTGGCGCTCGACCTTTTCCGGCTCTTTTCCCTCGGCCAGACCAAGCCGGTTGCAGATGCGGATGCAGTGGGTGTCACAGACGACTGCGCCCGCCGCGCCGTAGATATCGCCCAGCAGCAGATTTGCCGTTTTGCGTCCCACACCCGGGAGCTGAAGGAGGGCATCCATCTCATCCGGCACGCGCCGGTCAAAGCGCTCGCGCAGCATACGGCAGGCCAGCACGATATCGCGCGCCTTGTGGTGGTAAAAGCCGCAGGAACGGACGTATTCCTCAACCTCGGAAACGTCGGCGTCTGCAAAGCTGTCGAGCGTGGGGAAGCGCGCGAAGAGCGCGGGCGTGACCTGATTGACGCGCGCGTCGGTACACTGCGCCGACAGCCGAACGGCGATCATCAGCTCATAGTCCTTGTCGTATTGCAGCGCGCAGAGCGCGTCGGGGTAGTCCTGCTTCAGCGCGGAAATGACGGCGCTGACACGTTCGGCCTGTTCCATGGTGCGGTCTCCTTTTCTCTGTGTGCCAGGGACAGGCGCGCAGCCTGCCGCGTCCTGTCGATTGAGATGAGTATACCACAACAGCGCGGAAAAGGAAAGCAGGGAAGTGCTTGTATTTGTGCGGGAAATTGCGTATAATGGGGAAAAGCTGAGATTGGATACTGGAAGGGGGAGAGCGGCATGTATCAGCCATTGGCGGACACACTGCGGCCAAAAACACTGGATGAGGTCTGCGGACAGGAGCATATTCTTGCGCCGAACGGGCTTCTGCGCCGGATTCTGGCCTCGGGGAGCGTGCCGAACATGATTTTCTACGGCCCCTCGGGAACGGGAAAAACGACGGTCGCAAATATCATTGCAGCGCAGACTCATAGGAAATTATGTAAACTGAATGCGACAACCGCCTCCTCTGCCGATATCCGCGAGATCTATGCGCAGCTGGATACGTTCCTTGCGCCAAATGGCGTGCTTTTGTATCTGGATGAGATCCAGTATTTTAATAAGAAACAGCAGCAGACGCTGCTGGAATACATCGAAAACGGTAAGATCACGCTGATCGCCTCCACAACGGAGAATCCGTATTTTTACGTCTATAATGCCATCTTGTCCCGCAGCACGGTCTTTGAGTTTAAGCCCGTCTCGCCCGATGGCGCGATGCAGGCGATCCGGCGCGCGGCGGCCTATCTGGAAAAGCAGATCGGGTTACAGGCAAACGTTGAGGATGGAACGTATGAGCATATTGCGGCCGCGTGCGGCGGCGATATCCGCAAGGCCATGAACGCGGTGGAGCTTCTATTTTCGGCAGGCCGGCGCGATGAGACGCAGATTTACCTGACACTGGCCGATGCTAAGGCGCTGTCCCAGCGCGCAGCCATGCGCTATGACCGCGGCGGTGACGAGCATTATGACGATCTTTCGGCGCTGATGAAATCGATTCGCGGCTCAGACCCCGACGCTGCGCTGCACTATCTGGCGCGGTTTTTAGAGGCGGGCGATCTGCCCGCGGCTTGCCGCCGGATTTTGTGCTCGGTTGCCGAGGATATCGGCCTTGCCTATCCACAGGCCATCCCCATCGTCAAGGCCTGTGTGGACAGCGCGCTCCAGCTGGGAATGCCCGAGGCGCGTCTGCCGCTGGCGGATGCGGTTATCCTTTTGGCGACTGCGCCGAAGTCCAATTCGGGCTGTCTGGCCATTGACGCGGCAATTGCCGACGTGAAGGCCGGGCGAACCGGCCCCGTCCCGCGCGAGCTGCAAAATGTCCATGCCGACGGCACCGGCTTTGAGCGCGAACAGGGCTATCTCTACCCGCACAGCTATTCGCATCACTGGGTGCGGCAGCAGTATCTGCCCGACGCCATCCGTGACCGGAAATACTATCAATATGGCGACAACAAAACCGAGCAGGCGGCCAAGCGCTATTGGGATGAGATCAAGGGCGGCGCAAAATAAGACGAAAGGAACGCCGCACAGCGGCAGGTGAAGCAGATGGATGTACGACTGATGGACATTCTGGTTATGAAAAAATCGCACCCCTGCGGCAGCAGCCGCTGGCAGGTGCTGCGCACCGGCATGGATTTCCGGCTGCGCTGCTGCGGCTGTGCGCACGAGGTGATGCTCCCGCGCAGCAAGGCCGAGAAAAACATTCGCCATATTTTCCGCGACGGCGCGGAGGTTGCGCTGAAATAACGCGAGATGGTGTACAAAGGTGCGCCATCGCGCCGAAACAAAACAAGGACAGGTCACAGTTCCGGATGGAATTGCGACCTGTTTTTTGCGTCTTCCGGCGTATACTTTGTCCATGCGCGGCGCGGAGGAGGGAAAAGCATGACAGTTTATGCGGATGTGCTGTTTGCGCTGAATGCGGCGGTCAATTATGCGCTGCTGTGTGCAAGTGCGCGGCTGGGCGGCGGTCTGCTGCGCCGGTGGCGGCTTGCGGCGGCAGGCGCGCTGGGCGGGGTGTACGCCGTGGCGGCGCTGCTTCCGCGCCTTGGCTTTTTGCAGACAGCGTCCATGCGGATGGTGATGCTGATACTGATGCTTCTGTGCGCGTTTGGCGCGCGCCGACGGACGCTGCGGCTGGGCATTTTGTTTCTGGGGCTTTGCTGCTGCTTTGCAGGGCTGACGCTGGTTGCAGTACACGTGCTGGGCGGGACGCTTTTTCTGACGCAGACCGGCGCATATTATCCGGTCAGCGGTGCGATGCTGCTTTTGCTGGCGGCTCTGGCGTATCTTGTCTGTGAGCTGGTGTTTTCGCAGCTGGCCGAGCACGGCGGGGGAGAGCTGGTGGATCTGACGCTCAGCGTGAATGCACGCACGGTCAGACTTTGCGCGCTGCACGACACGGGCAATACGCTGCGTGACCCGATCACCAACGCGCGTGTGCTGGTGGCAGAATGGGAGGCGGTTGAGCCGCTTTTCCCGCAGACGGGACTTGCACGGCTGGCTGCGCAGCAGCCGGAAGCGGCGCTGCCCATTCTGGCGCGCGCGTATCCCTCGCTTGCCCCGCGCCTGATTCCGTATCGTGCAGTGGGAACACAGGCGGGCGTGTTACTGGCGTTTCGCTGCATGGCGCGCGAGCGCGGCGGGAAGGAGCGACGCATTCTGGTCGCGCTTTCACCAACAGCCGTTTCAGACGGCGGGAACTATCATGCTTTGACAGGAGGGGTTTCATGAGAGCAGAATTGCGAAGAATTTTACTGTGGCTGGGGCTGCTTCGCCCGACTAAGATCATGTACATCGGCGGGAGCGACGTTTTGCCGCCGCCGCTTTGTCCGGAGGAGGAGCAGCGCGCGCTTGCAGCGCTGGCTGATGGAGACGAGGCGGCAAAGCAGACGCTGATCGAGCACAATCTGCGGCTGGTCGTCTATATTGCGCGGCGCTTTGAGAATACAGGCGTCAATCTGGAGGATTTGATCTCAATCGGGACGATTGGACTGATCAAGGCGGTGGGGACGTTTAAGCCGGAGCGGAGCATCAAGCTGGCGACCTATTCCTCGCGCTGCATCGAAAACGAGATCCTGATGTATATCCGAAAAATATCCTCCCAAAAGGCTGAGGTCTCATTGGATGAGCCAATCAACACGGACTGGGACGGCAATGAGCTGCTGCTTTCTGACGTTTTGGGCACTGACGGAGACACCGTGATGCGCCCAATGGAGGATGATGTGGATCATCAGCTTTTGCGGCAGGCACTGGCGCGGCTGCCGGAGCGCGAGATGCAGATTGTCAGTATGCGCTTTGGACTTGGCGGGAGGAAAGAACGCACACAAAAGGAGGTGGCGGAGCTGATGGGGATTTCCCAGTCCTATATTTCGCGGCTGGAAAAGCGCATTATGCTGCGGCTGCGGCATGAGATCACACGGCAGATCTCCTGAAAAAGGAAGAAATGAGCCGTTGCATCTGAACGTCGGATATGCTATACTTTTATCAATATTTTGTATCGATAAAAGGAGCCATTGCGATGCCGGATAAAGAGATCTCCCGCGCCACCCTCAAACGTCTTCCGACCTATCTTTCGTATCTGAAATCCATGCCCGCGGACAGTCCGGCCAATATTTCGGCAACGGCGCTTGCAGCCGCGCTGCACATGGGTGAGGTACAGGTGCGCAAGGATCTGGCTATGGTCAGCGACGGCGGCAGACCCAAAATCGGCTATCGGCGTGAGAGCCTTATCCGCGACATTGAGGGCTTCCTGGGCTATGGCAACACGAATGATGCGGTGCTTATCGGCGCGGGGAAGCTGGGGCGCGCGCTGCTGGGTTACGGCGGCTTTGCGGAGTATGGACTGAATATTGTAGCGGCGTTTGATGCCAATGACGCGCTGATCGGCACGACAAACAGCGGAAAGCCCATTATGCACCTGTCTCGTCTGCATGACGTCTGCGTCAAGCACCAGATTCGCATCGGTATCATCACGGTTCCGGCCGAGCATGCACAGCGTGTGTGCGATCAGCTGATCGAAAATGGCATCCGCGCCATCTGGAATTTTGCGCCGAAGCATCTGGATGTGCCGGATGATATTCTGGTGCAGAATGAAAACATGGCGGCCTCGCTCGCGCTGCTGAGCAAGCATCTGAGCGACCGCATGAAGAATCAGGAATAGTATCTGCTGGCCTGTGTGGCGTGCGAAAAACGCCTGCGGCAGGGAAGGCAGATGGGATACCTCTGGGATTTATACTCTGTGAGGGATTGATTTTGCTGAAGAGTACCACCTTTTGTCAAAAGAGAAAAGGTGGTACTCTTTTGGTTAGAGAACCATTTTCTCTGCCGGAGGATGCACAGCATAAATAGCTATATCTTCATCGCGCAATCGGCAAAGCGGTATAAGTGCTGTGATGGTAAAATTTTTTTAGGGCTTGACAACTACACGTAATGCCTGTATACTAAACATATGCTTAATCAATAAACA
>CAZPYW010000002.1:0-31633 GCA_964590095.1 uncultured Oscillospiraceae bacterium
CATAAAGAAGGGATAGTAGGCCGCAAACGGGCTTGCCGCCCCCTCATACCACTGCGCAAAGTCGATGCCGGTTTCCTCGAAATATTCAAAAAACCCGACATAGGCCACGCCAAACACTGCGCCGGCACTTGTGATCTCCTCGCGCAGGACGTCAATGGACGTACCAGCGTCGTTGGAGAAGACCTGTGCTGTCGTCTCCTGCACGGCGGTGGTGATCGTCGCCATGAATTTATCCTCGATCGACGGCGTCTTGATCGATACCTTCTCGTCTTCTTTTTCCGGCTTCTCCGGTTTTTCCGGTTTATCCGTCTTCGGCTGCTCCGCAGGCGCGTCGTCCTTCCCCAGCGCCCCTGCAATATACGTATCGCTCGCGCTGTCCGGAGCGGGCTGTGATGCGCACGCACACAGCGCCAGACAAAGCGCCAGACAAAGCGCCAGTGCCAGTAGCTTTTTCATTCGCGCGCCTCCCTTCAGAACTTTCCGCTTCGGCCGCTGCCACCGCCGCCGGATTCACTGTGGCTGCCGGAGGAGGTGTCATTGCGTTCGATTTTTCTTCTTGTCTCTGTGCGGTGGGTAAACTGATCGTACTGCTCTGTCAGCTCCAGTCCGCCCGCGGCATACGCCTCGGCGCTCTTCTTTCTGTGAACCGTCTTCATCTGGCCAACCAGCACCGCGCAGACGATGCCCGCGATCAGAAGCGAAACCGCCACACAGATCAGGATGTACTTGACCGGACTCTGGCTGACCGGCTTGCCGTCGGCCGCCTGCCCCAGATAGGATGCGCATGTCCGGATATAGTCCTCAAAGCCGCCTGCCCAGTCGTTTTCCGCAAAGTTGTCCAGGAATTCCTCCTCGAGCTTTGCAAGGCCGTATTCGCTGAAGGCATACTCTGCCTTTTCACCGTAGCAGAACAGTGCGTAGTCCCGATCGTTCATGCTCAGAAGCAGCATAATGCCGTTCCGCTCGTTGCCAACGCCCATCGTGTATTCATGATAGACGCCATACGTCGCCTCATAAACACCGGCGGGGTCAAGCGCGCGGTAATCCTCGACGCTTACCATGTAAACGCCGACGCCATACTGCTCCTCAACCTTTTGTGCCATCTGTGAAAGACGCAGGATATCATCCTCCTGCAGCAGCTCTGCTGCATCCGTGACATACGGAAGCTGCGGCTCACTTGCTGCAAGCACGCCGCCCGCCAGGAGCGCCGTGATGCACAGCACAAGCAGAAGACTGACTATTCTTTTTTTCATGCTTCTGCCCTCCTTATACCAGCAGCAGGGAAATCACTGTCCCAATGGCAATCAGCGGCGCGGCGATGGCCGCAAAATAGGCCGCCAGCTTCTTTTTGCTCACCGGCAGATCGCCGACCAGCTTGCCCGTCTGGCCGTTCATGGCAAACAGGAAATTCTGGCCGTTCCACTGTGTGGAAAGCATCCAGACCGGCAGCAGCGCATAATGCACCTTTCCGCGCGCCAGTCGGAGGTCTTCGCCCGTCGGGATGCAGGTGCTGTAGCCGCTGACGCTGTGCGCCAGCGCATCGCGCAGCGAGCCCTCACAGCGCGCGTCGGCACGCTTGCTGCTCTCCTCGGCGCTGACGTCGTACTTGTCCGCCAGGAAGCCCGGCAAATACGCGGTGGAAAACGGCTTGAGCTCACTGTAGTCAAACGGCTCGATCGAGTCCATGTGATCATCCGGCATCTTGCTGGAGGCATCAACCGGAATCTTTTCAAATCTCATGCGGCCTGCGCGGCCGACGTTATAATGCTCGGTCTCGGTGATCTCATAATCGCCAAGTGTATGTGTATAGACGCGCGTTGCCTGATAGCTGACGCGGCCGTTGGCCTCACCGTCAAACATCCAGAACGGAACATAGACGCCCTGGATCTCCTGAATGTGGTTGCTGTCTGTAAAGGCAGACGGCAAAAGCCGCTTGCCCTGATAGTGGCGCTTGAGCGCCTTGATGGCATCGTCCTTGCTCAGCTTGAACGGAAGCACATAATCGGGCTTGAGCACGCCTGAAAACTGTCCCGGGACAACGCTGGGGTTGCCGCAGTAGGGGCAGGAGGTCGCCGCCGTGGTGGCATCGCAGATCAGCTCTGCCCCGCACGAGGGACAGCAGTAGGCTTTCATCCCGCCGCCGTCCGCGCCCCAGTCCGTATTCAGTTCAGAGGCGTCCCATGCGCCCGCGCCGTCCGCGGCTGCTGCGTCTGGCTGCTGCGCGGTGTCCGGCTGCTGCGCATCCTGCGCGCCATAAAGCGCCTCGATCTCGGCTACCGGATAGCTTGAGCCGCAGTATTCGCATTCCAGCTTGCCGGACGCGCCGGAATAGTGCAGCGGACCCGTACAGGCCGGACATTGATAATTGGTCACCTGTGTTGGCATAGAATCCCTCATTTCCGATAAAGGTCTGTCTCTCCCGACCCACTGTGGGGGCGGGAGAGACTGTCAAAAAGCGATTTCCGCGTTTTTGACAAAGGATTTGCAGCCCGCCTCCCACAAAGGGGAGGCGGGAGTTTGAAAAAGGTTAGCCGAAGCTGATGGAGTCGAGAATTGCGTAGCACTCGGGCAGCAGGGAGTCGGGTGCCTTTACAAGACGGATGGAAACGCCAAGGCCGTTGGGCAGGACGCCATAGTACTCCTGCATCTGCTCATAGCCAAAGCGGTCATACTTGCGGCCCTGCATCTCAACGCCGCCAATGGTACGACCCTCGGTCTCAGACAGGTTCTCAAAGTTGGGTACATCGGCGTTCAGCTTTTCCTCGTTATCATAGTACAAGATCCAGATGAAGGGCGTATCCCAGGGCACATCATCACCATCGGGGCAGTTGTGAATTTTGAAGTCATACGCAAACTTGACCGTCTCCATGTCCCAGAGTCCCTCGGGGAGGCTGAATGACAAAGTAAAGGGTACATCGCTGTTGCTCTTGCCATCTACCGTGAAGGGAACCATATTCCCGCTGAACGCGGCGGTGCTGGCGGTTTCACCGCTGCCGGCTTCGGGTACGGCATTCTCATCGAACTTGTCGGGCATGGCTGCGCCGGCCTCTACAAAGCGCAGATACCAGTCGCTGTAGTAGTACGGACGATCGATCTCATCCACATCTTCCCAACGCGTGCCCCACGGACGCAGATAGATGCTGAAGGTATACTGGCCGCTGTCACCGACGTTGACGCCCTCAAACACGATCATCTCATCGTGGGATGCATCAGCCGGATCGACAACCCACTCGCCGGGCTCGCGGACAGCGCCCATGAACTGGCCGCTTTCGCTGACCATCATGCCGTGCTCGGTGCCGCCTTCTGCGGTAAAGCTGACCTCAAGCTCACCAATGAGGTCGTCACAGCTGCCATCTTCGTCCCAGATCGAAACCGTACCGGTCATATCGTCGTTCACATCGATTCTTGCGAACGTATCCCACCAGTAGCCGGTGTAGCCCTCATAGTCGCCGGTGCCTTCTTCCACGATCCACCAGCCGTACCAGTCGCCTTCCCACCAGTCGGTGAAGGATGCTACCGGTTCTTCTTCAATGGGCTCTTCCTCAACGGGCTCTTCCTCGACAGGCTCTTCCTCAGAGTCATAGTCCCAGTCCGACCAGTCCGTGGAGGAGTACTCATTTTCGATGCGCTCAAGGCTCGAGGGATCCACGGTGAGGGTGTAGGACTTTCTGGACCACAGCTCGGAGATTTCCACCGTGACCTCGCTCATGTCGTTGAGCCGGCGTGCGTTCTTGACCTCAAGGGTCACGCCGGGTGCAATGTCGCTGTAGTACTTTTCTGCAATGCTGGAATAGGTGTTGATGTCCTCAATGACATACGCCGACTCCATCTCAACACCGCCCTGCATGTACTTGGTGGTGATCACCCAGCCGCAGGAGGCGTTTTCCTTGGAGTTGTTGGTAAAGTCAAACGTCATGACCAGAGAGTCTCTGCCGACCTCGTCGTACATGATGCATGCGCCCTTGTAATCCAGGACATAGTCGCCAAGCTCAAAATGATTCGGATCGTCAGATTCCTTGTTCTTGCCGCCGCAGGCGCAGAGGCTGAGAAGCATCACAGCCGCGAGCAGCAGGCACAAAATGCGGTTCTTTTTCATAATACACTCCTTAAAATTTGATTTATTTCTGGATCAGATTGCCCTTCTTGTCCTTGAACTTTCCGCAGGCAACCTTGATGATGTCGATCAGCCAGCCAATGCCAAAGCAGCCGCCGGTCAGCAGCCAGATGATACCGGTGCCGATCTTGCCGACGTAGAAGCGGTGTACGCCGATGCCGCCCAGGAAGATGCAAAGCAGCAGCGTCGTCATCCAATCCTTCTTCGGCTCAGCGCCGGGTGCTTCTTCGGGGTCTGCCGGTGCAACATAGTCCTCGACCGGCTCGCCGTTCAGGATCTTCTTGACCGTTTCGGTCACAAGGTCGATGTACTCGCCGCGTGCAAGCGGAAGCGACACGGCCATGTTCTTGACACCGCGGCGCAGCACGCTGTTCTTATCCACGCGCATGCCGTTGACAGAGGTGCTGTTCTGCGAGATGCTGGGCTGCATCTTGATGTGGGTGCCATCCTTGACATAGAGCCAGAGCGTCACTTCCAGATTCGGCTCCTTCTCAAAGACGATGCGCTGGCCGGGAATGCCGCCCTTGATGGAAAACGGCATCTGGAACGCAGCTGCACGTGCGTTCAGCTTTTCCAGAACCTCTTCGAGCGTAGTGGAGTACGGAAGATCGAATTCGCGGGGACTGGTAGCGGTCGCCACTGCCTTGGCGGTATCAGCAAAGCCTGCCATAATCATTTCTCCTTCTTTTCATTCATGTTTTCGTTCTTATTTTATGTTTCCCTCTGGAAACTGGATGAAGAATGTCGGTCGGTGCTGCGCATAACGCGCAGCACACGGATCTCAAGCTAACGGTCTAATTTGAAATTCGCATCAGGTGCGCGGCGTTCCGCAGAACTCACAGAACTTTCCGCTGTTCTGTGCGCCGCAGCCGGGGCAGCTCCACGGGCCGCTGGCCGGTGCAGCTGCAGCGGGCGCCGATGCTGCCGCGGGCGCGGCACTGGCGGCCGGCTGCTCGCGCATCTCGCGCACAGCCTGACAGATCTCGTCTCCCATGTTGTAGTACTTGCGATACTCGGGATAATCCATGGGGTCAAAGCCCATCTGTCCAAAGCCGGTGCGCGTGCGTCCAAAGCCCCCCATGCCGCTTGTGGGCATCGGCGACATCTCCACGTCGCTGCTGTTCAGACGGAAGCGCATCTCATCGAAATAGGGGCTTCTGACCGAGATGATCATACGGAAAACATACGAATACGAATATCTGGGCGGGTTGTAGGAAACTTCCTTCCCGTCGGGACCTTCGCGCTTGATCTCATCGCGGTCTTCCTTGATATCCATCCGGCAGCCGGTGATGGCGTCAAAGTCGAGGATATCGGGGTTTTCCTCCTCCAGATCGTGCGCGCTTGTGACGGTCAGCCAGCGGTGCTGCTCATCCAGCAGAACCTTTGTAAACTCACCCATCGAGCGCGTAACGCAGAACTGTGCCGCGCGGCCGCGGTTTTCTTCACGGTATTGCAGCTGATTTCTAATTTCCTCCACAGTGGAATGCCGCCGCTCCTCAAACCACGGCGAGAGCTTTTTCGCGCAGTTTTTGCAGAGGTTGCCGTTCTCCAGCTTGCGGTTTCCAAGCAGGCCGATCTTCTCTCCGCAGATGTCGCAGTATTTCTTGTCAAACAGTCCCATGGTACTCCTCCTGTAAGTTTTGATGTGCCGGTATACGCTGTCCAAAGTCATCCGGCCGACTGGCAACGTCGCTGAATTCCGGATTCTCCATGCCGCCCTTATCCGTAATGCGGTCTGTCACGAAAATCCGGAACAGCAGCATCCCCAGACCAACCAGCAGCGCAAGGACAAGCAGCACGATCAGCACCTTTTTCATTTCACGTCTCCGTCGTCAAAGGGGTCTCCGCATTCGGGGCAGAACTTCGGCGGCTTGGTGGGGTCAGCAGGCTCCCAGCCGCACTTGTCACAGCGATACTGCGGAATACCGGCGGGCTTTTTCGCGCCGCATTCCGAGCAGAACTTGCCCTTATTCACCGCGCCGCAGCTGCACGTCCAGCCGTCGGGCTGTTCCTCGGGCTTCTTTGTGCCGCACTCGGGGCAGAACTTGCCCGTAGCGCTTGCGCCGCAGCTGGGACACGTCCAGCCCGCAGCAGCCGGCTTCGGCTCAGGCTTCTTCGAGCCGCACTCGGGGCAGAACTTACCCTGGATGCCGCTCTTGCCGCAGCTGCACGTCCAGCCATCTGCCGCAGGTGCGGGGGCGGGAGCGGGTGCGGGTGCAGGCTGCTGATACTGCTGTTGCTGCATCTGTTGCTGCTGGCCCATCTGGTAGAGGTTCTGCGCGGCACCAAAGCCGCCTCCGCCGCCCATCATGCCGCCGGCCATGCCCATGCCCATAAAGCCGGTCATCGCGCCCGCGGAATTGTTCGCGGCAGCCTCCATGGCGCTGGCCGTGGCCTCGGTCATGCGGCCTGCCATCATGTACGGGTTGGAGCCGACGGTAGCCGCGTCCTCCAGCTCGTTGATCTTCTTCATGTCCGCCTCGGTCAGCGTGATGGGATTGAGCGAGATCTTCTCAATGGAGATACCTCGATCGCCCCAGCTGGCCTTCAGCTCCTCGTTCATGGCCGCCTTGAGCTCCTTTGCCTTGGCGGGAATCTGCGCGGGGCGCAGCTCCTGCTCGGAAAGGACGCCAACGGCAGGCTGCAGCGCGTCGATGAAGTCCGCCTTCAGCTGGCCGTCGATCAGATCGCGGCCGCACTCATCTGCCACGTTGCCCGCAAGACGCGTGTAGAACAGCAGCGGGTCGGAGATGACGTAGGTGTACACGCCGTTGAAGCGGAGATTGACCGTCCGGCTCATGCCGATGCGCTTGTTGACGACCTCAAACATGATGGGCGTCGGCGTGCCGAACTTGTTGTTCAGAATTTCCTTGGTGTTAAAGTAGTAGATGCGCTGATCCTTCGGCGTCTCGCCGCCAAAGGTAAAGCGCTTGCCGATGGTCTTGAAGGTATCGACCAGACTCTGGCCAAGCTCGCCGGAGAAGAGCGAAGGCTCCGTCGAGCTGTCATATGTAAACTCGCCCGGCTCTGCGCAGAACTCGGTGACCTTGCCCTGATCGACCAGGATCATACACTGACCGTCGGCCACGGCGATAACCGAGCCGTTGGTGATGACGTTTTCCGAACCCTTGTAGTTGCTGCTGCGGCCGGAGACACGCTTCTGGCCTTTGCGCATAAGTACGTCGCTGGGCAGCGCGTCACAGTAAAAATACTCTTTCCACTGGTCGGCCAGAACACCGCCGACTGAGCCAAGTGCAGCTTTGATAAGTCCCATAGTTGTTCTCCTTTTCTTTTACGTTATGCCCACGGATCTTCCGCGGCGGGAATGCGGATACCGCTTAGAATACTGGAATATTCCCACAGGAACCATTCCCCTGTCGAGCCCTTCTGCCGCAGCTTGATCGGCCGCGGCGAATCCGCACCCGTGGTGCGGAGGAACAGACGGATATAGCCCGCCTCGACATCCTGTGGTCTGGGGTCTGAAAGCACCTCAAGTACATACGGCGCGCGCGGCTGATAGCCATTCTGCGGCGTTGCGCCCGCAAAATAGGCCAGCGGCAGATAGCTTTTGCCGCGCAGCCGATCGCGCAGGAACTGCGCGTCATAGGGCGTCATGGGGCGCGGGCCGCGCAGGATGTTCATCGCCTGTGTGCCCGCATTCTGATCCTGGTCAAAAAGCTTTACCGCACACAAAAACAGCGCGCAGACGCCCTCGGGCGTTTGCCGCAGCTGTGCGGCCAGTGCTTCAAATTCCCCAAGGCTTGTGGGGATGCGCTGGATGACAGTCTGCATGACCTACCTCCTGTTTGACCGTTCCGGTCAAATTGTTGTTCTGCGTTCTGATCGTTTCCTCTGCTGTGTCCTGCCTGCCCGCTACGGCTGTTCGCCCACGGCCATCGGCGCAACGCGCCTGCCGCAGTGCGGACAGTACTGTGCGTCCGGCGAAAGCACCGTGGCGCAGTGCACACAGCGTATGTGCTGCTGCTCATACCACGTAAGCAGCGTCAGCTCGGATACCTGCTTTCCGCAGGCCGGACAGGTACTTGCCCCATTGGTGACAAGACTGCTGCACCATGGGCAGAGTCTTGTTTTCTGCATGACTCTGGGGCCGAAGCCAAACTGCTCGAGCTGCTCAAACCTGAGCTTTTGGGTCATAGGCATCCACTCCTTCGTAATACAGCGGCTTTCCACAGACCGGACACGTTCTGCCTCCGGCTGCTGTGATGCGTGCGCCGCAGGATTTACAGAATCTTGCCTCGCACTCAAACGGCGCGCACTCGATGCACTCAAGCACCTCGGGGTTAAAGGCAACGTCAAAGACCCACCGGCCGCATTTGCGGCACTGGTTAAAGTGCCCGCGCCCCTCATGCTCCCACGCAAGGAGCAGCTCACGCGCAGCATCGTCTGCCCGATAGGCGTGTTCGGTGCAGAAGCGCGCTCCCGTCACACCGCAGGTGAAGCTGTAGCGGTTTCCATCCACATCAGGAACGAGCAGATACGCGGCGGTCTTTCTCTTGTCCATTTGTCCGTTCATTCCTCCTTTACTGTGTTGAATTTTTCGCACTCGCCTGTTATACTATATAAGAGTGGGGCGGCCGCTGCGTTTCGTTGGCGCGTTGGCAGCGTGCTTTCCCTGCAACAGAGAAAAGGGGTACCCCGTGATGGTGCAAGTGCGTATACCCCTCTTATAGCGTTCCTGCAGCTTTAATTATACAGGCTGCTGCCGTTTTGTCCCCCTCAAAAACCCGCAAATTGATAGGGTGGGGCGAAAAAAAGCCGCGAGTTTTGTGCATTTCATCAAAAAGCAGCGGCTAAACAGGCCGTCAGTCTGTATGGAAACACCACACAGGAGGAACCCCCATGAAAAAACAGCTCGCATGTGTTCTGGCCGTACTGCTTCTGCTGACGGCGCTTTCAGGCTGCGCAGAAAAAGCGCTCCTCGACCCCAAAGAGCCCGTCACACTGACAATGTGGCACGTCTATGGAGAGCAGGCTGACTCGCCCATGAACCGGCTGGTCGAGGAATTCAACCGAACCGTCGGCAAAGAGCAGGGCGTGATCATCAACGTCACCCTGATGTCATCCACCGCGCAGATCGGTGAAAAGCTGCTGGATGCACAGGCAAATACGCCCGGCGTTCCGGCCATGCCGGATCTGTTCTTCTGCCACAACAACAACGCAGAGGAGCTTGGCGCGGAAAACCTGCTCGACTGGAACACGATCTTTTCCGAGGATGCGCTTTCCTCCTATATTCCGGAATTTCTGGCCGACGGCATGGTGGGCGAGAGTCTCTGTGTCTTCCCCATCTCCAAGTCCACACACCTTCTGTTTGTCGCAGGCGGGCAGTTTGACCGTTTTGCCGCCGACACGGGCGTTACCTATGACGACCTGGCAACCTGGGACGGCTTTTTCGACGTAGCTGCGAAGTACTATGACTGGTCGGGCGGCAAGCCGTTCTGCGCGCTGGACTATCTCATCCGCGCGGTCGAGCTGAACGCCATGGAACAGGGCGGCTCTGCGCTTTACACAGCCGACGGCTGGTACGACTTTGAAAACAGTGCCCTGCGCGATTCGTGGATGGAATTTGCCGACAGCTATGCACAGGGACACATCATCGTCTCTGACCTCTATTCCAATACGCAGGTCATGACCGGCGAGGTCGTGGCCGGTCTTGGCTCAACTGCGTCCATTCTCTACTACAACGATACCGTCACCTATCCGGACAACACCTCTGAGCCGATGGATCTGCGCGTGCTTCCCATGCCAAAGGCCACCGGAAGCGAGCTGCTTGTGACGCAGGCGGGCGTTGGCCTGTGCGCTACAAAGAGCACCGAGCAGAAGGCTGAGGCCGCCGCGCTCTTTGCCAGCTGGCTGACCGAGCCGGCGCGCAATCTGGATTTCTGCGTCGGTTCCGGCTATATGCCCGTCACGCAGGAGGCGTTTGCACAGATTCAGGATTATACCTTTGCCTCTGAGGCCTATCAGAGACTGTACACCACGCTGAACACCGTCAACCAGACGGCTACCGCCGTGCGTGAGCCGTCCTTTGGCGGCTACTACGCAAAAATCTATACGCTGTATGACACACTGCGCGAGCTGCAAAAGTCCATCCCCACGCGTCTTTCCGACGGCGCGGACAGCCAGAGCATCGCCGCAGAAACGTGGGATATCTTTCAGGCGCTTGACCGATGAGGCAGCGCCGGTATGAAGATGTTTCCGTTACCTGGCGAACGAAGGAAGGCAACGCTCAAACGCAAGCTGTTTGCCTATATGTTTCTGCTTGTGCTGCTGCTTCTGACGCTGTTCTTCATCGGAATACTGCTGATCAACGGCTTCTCCGGCGTCAAGCAGGAGCTGGCCGATACGCTGCACTTCCAGTCTGAGGTCTTTGCGCGGCAGCTCTCCTCGCACTACAGCAATCTTGCCGTCATGGGTATCCAGCTTTCCGAGCGTACCGCCGAAAGCATCGACCGGTATCTGGACGAATCCAATCTGTGCTTTGACGATCTGCGCGGGTCACAGCTCCACATTGAGGGCATTCAGGAGGCTCTGATCGACAAGCTGCACCAGAAGCTTCTGGAAACGGATTGCACCGGTGCCTTCGTGCTTCTGGACACACAGGTCAATCCCAACGTTGAAAACGCCGCGACCTCCCGCAGCGGCCTGTATCTGCAGCGCAACAGTCTGGACTCCACCGATACGCGCATCCTGCTCTATCGCGGTCTGTCTGACGTTGGCAAGCGGCACGATGCCATGCCGCACCGGAAATGGCGGCTGGAGTTTGACACAAATCTGGTGCCGGACTATGACACGCTGGTATCCGGTGCAGCGCTGCCGCTCCAGATGAGCTATCGTCTGACCGATGTTGTCACGCTCCCCGGCACCAGTGAGCGCGTCATGCTCCTCACCGTCCCGATTTTCGGCGCGGAGCAGCAGTTTTACGGCATTTGCGGCTTTGAGATCAGCGAAAGCTATTTTAAGCACATCTTTGCCCAGCCGTCCGAGCTGAACCACGCGATCTTCTGTCTCAGCCGCGGGCCGCAGGGACTGACGGACGCAGCGGCCTGTCTCAGCGCCGGCGTCACAAGCAACTATTACCTTGCACCGGTCGGGCAGTTCCGCTCTGCCCCATTTGGAAGCGGCCTGTTCACCTGTGAAAGCGGCGATGAGCGCTATGTCGGCGTCATTGAATCGGTGCGCCTTTGCCCCGGGCAGGAGGCCTTCTCGGTCAGCGCGCTGATCCCCCGCGGTGATTACGACGCCCGCGCGCTTAAAACCTCCGTTCGGATCACGCTGCTTCTGATCGTCATTGTGGCGTTCTCGGCCGTTTGCTGTCTGTATTTCAGTCGGCGCTATCTGCACCCGCTGAAGCAGAGCATCGACCAGATCCGCCAGAAGGAGTACGCCACTACAAAAAGCATGCTTGCCGAGATTGATGACCTGTTCGCGTTCCTTGCTGAGCAGGACCGGCAAAGCGAGGCAGCGCTTGCCGCCGTGCAAAAGGAAAAGGCCTCTGTCGAGGCCGAGCTTGCACAGATCCAGACCGAGCGCTCACAGGATAAGCAGGAGCTTCAGCGTCTGGCCTATTCGCGTAAAATGGAGGTCGATCCCGAGGATTATGAGAACTTCTGCCACGGCATTCAGAATCTGACTGCCACCGAGCGGCGGGTGTTTGACTATTATCTTGAGGGCAAATCGGTCAAGGAGATCACCGAGCTGATGGGCGTCAAGGAATCGACCGTCCGCTTCCATAACCGCAATATCTACGTGGCGCTGGGCGTCAACTCACTCAAGCAGCTGCTGCGCTGCGCCGCCATCATGCGGCAGGAGGAAGCAGAACCATCCGACTGCCCCGTACCGTAATCCACGCGCGGCTGTCCACAGCGGCGCAGACAAATAAACAGCACCCCATTTCCGTGCCGGTACCTCCGTACCTGTTTGGAAATGGGGTGCTGATTTTTCGTGCTATGCGTCATTTTTTGCGACTGTCGGCCGCGCATCCATCGGTATTTCATCATCCGGCAGCGGCTCTTTCCAGCGGACATGGTAACAGGTGTTGTTGCGGACAAAAAAGTCCATTGCAACACTCTGCACGCGGCTGACACAGTTGTAAAACAGCTTTGCCCGCTCAAAAAACGCCTGTTTTCCGCGTTCCAGCTCCGCGTTCCTGTTTGGAATGCAGCTGACCGCCGCACTGTTTGTGATATCGCGCGTCACCAGCTGTGCAGGGTAGTATTCCGTGATCTCAACCTGGCATTGCGCCTTGATATCCCAGCCCAGATAGCACAGCTGCTCTGTCCCCTGCCGCAGGAGCTTTCCAACCATGTACTTTCCTTTCAGCACCGTTCCCGGGCTGAGCAGATATGCCGGCAGATCACAAAGGCCGTCCTCATACCCGCATACCGGACACGCGCCCGCTGCGCTTTTGGGCGCAAAGCAATAAATACAGCGCTCAAACATTGTTTCCATATCCCTACCGCTCTTTGATCCTGCTGAAAATGGCGGCGCAGATATCGCGGATATGCTGCATCTGCTCAGCCGCCCACAGCCGGACGTCCTGTGACTGTGTCTGCGATTCCAATTTCAGCGTTTTCGGCACTTCCTCTGCCTTGAAGGTAAACGCCTCTGCCCCCGCCTTACAGGTGGCCGGCTTTTCCTCTGCCTTGGCGGCTGGTGTTTCCTCCGCTTCGGTGTCAGGCGGCTGTACGGCTGCGCTTTCCTGCTGCGGCGCGGCATAGAGCCGCTGTGCCAGCTCGTCCATCGTCTGGATGCGTTTTTGTACATACAGCTCCATGCCGTCCATCAGCGCGTCCTCGGCCTGCGGCGCGATCTTTACGCCAAGCGCAGACGGTTTGGGAAACGGCGCGCCCATCAGCCGGTCAAATGCCTGCGGCGGGAGCTTGCCGGTCAGACAATAATAGATCGTGGCGCACAGGCCGTACACATCCGTCCACGTTCCCTGTCCATGGCTGCGGTATTGCTCCGGCGCGGCAAACCCCTCTTTCATGGCAAGGGTCAGAGACTTGCTGCTGCTGACATCGCGCGCGTTTCCAAAGTCGATCAGACGCATCGTGCCGTCAGAGAGCATCATGATGTTATCCGGACTGAGATCACGGTGGATCAGCTCCTGCCGGTGGATGGCGCCCAGCGTATCGATCACGCCGGAGATTGCCGGAAGCAGAATATCCGCCGGAATGCGCCCGCCAAAGCCGTTTGTCATCTGCTTCAGGTTTTTTCCGTCCAGATACTCCATGACCAGATAGGCCGTGTTGTTTTCCTCAAAAAAGTCGATCACGCGCACAATGCCGGAGATCTGATTCACCTTTGCCAGCCGCCGCGCTTCATCCAGAAAGCGTTCGATACCGGTCTCATAGGTATCTTCATTTCCGTAAATGCAGTGTACCTCTGCGCCCTGTCGGGCGACATAGCGGCTTGCACAGAAAACAGGAAAGTATTCCTTGACCGCAACCAGCTGTTCCAGCCGCGTATCCACGCCGCGATAGGTGATGCCATAGCCGCCGCGCCCCAGAACCTTTTCCAGACGGTATCGCCCGCCGACCATGCTTCCCGCACCCAGCCAGTACTGCGCGTCCTCGCTTTTCACCGTGCTTCTGTTTTCCGTCTCCGTCATACCGCACCTCACTCCTCGATCACAAATCGGATGCCGTGCTCCTGCGCATACGCATGCGCCTCAGAGCCCTGCTTTACATGAAGCGTCACATTCTTCGCGTCCCGTAGTCCCAGATCGCCCAGCAGATGCTCCTGTCCACTGAAATAGACATCGCGCAGCGCATCGCAGCCCTTGAACATGCCCTCGCTGAGGCCGTCGCAGCCGTTCAGGATTGTGACCGTCTCAAGACTGGTACAGTTGTAAAACGTCCATCCGCTGCTGCCAACCAGTCTCTCTGGCAGCGTGACCGATGTAAGCGCCGTACAGCCATCAAAAATATCTGCACAGAAGGTAATGTTCCCCAGGTCGACCGATTCCAGCTCACGCATGCCGCTGAAGAGTCTGCACCCCAGGCTGTTCACGCCGTCCAGCACGCGCACGTGCCGGATCTCGTGCCCGCACGAGTAAAAGTCCGGACTGGATACCCGCAGCTGATCCTGCGGAAACTCTGCAAGCGCCCAATCGTTATAATCCGAGCTGGTCAGATTGAATAGCCACGTATCGCCTCTTCCGTACAGGGTAAGCACATCCCCGATCAGCATCCAGTACACATCGTCGCCGCACTGGCCGTCACTGATGGACATACGCGTCTTATCACCGACCATAAATTGCAGCCCGTGCTCCTCTGCGTATGCCGCAGCGGTGCTCTCTCTCTGGCCGACCAGCGTCAGCCCGTTGTAGTCCTTCAGCAGGCGCGGTGTTGTCGTTTCCTCCTGCTCTGTGATGCCATCGCTGATCATGGTTCTGGCCCCGACGTGAAGTGCCGTCAGCGCGGTGCAGTTTTCGACCGCATCCTCATACAGCACTTCCAGCTCATTGGACAGGTAGACCGCCTGCAGCTGCTGACAGCCCTGGATTCCGCCGTGTCCAATCCGCTCCACACTCTCCGGCAGATAAATAGACGTGACCGCAACGTTGTTGATTGCAGAATGGGCGATCCGTTTTGTCGTATCGCTGAAGCAGATGCTGCGCAGCGCGGGGAGATTTTCAAACGTGTTTTCGCCAATGGCGTAAACCCCCTCGCCGATCGAGGCCACGCGGATTTCATCACGGAATTCATCCCACGGTGCTATCTCGCGTTCCGCGACCCACGTTCCCTCGTTCTCGGGCTGCTGCATCCACGTGCCGTTAAAGTCCCACAGCGTGCCGCTTCCTTCGATGCGAAGAAGGCCGCAGTCACGATTAAAGTACCACTTGCCCTGATCTCCGCACTGGCCGCTCTGCGTCCATGCGGCGCTGCCAAGCGAGGTAAATGCGCAGTCGAACACAGCCGCATACGCGCTTGCGCAGGTGTTTTCATACCCGCTGATGCTGACCGGCGACTGCTCGAAAATCGGCCGCTGTCTTTCCAGTCCAAGCGTTGTCCGTGCCCCCACTTGTACCTGTGTCAGCGTGGGGATTTCGGCAAACGCGCCCGCCGCAACCATGTTCAGACTGTCCGGCAGGGTGATCATGCTCAGCTGCGTCGCGGCAAATGCGTCCTCGCCGATCGTCTCAAGCCCCTCGGGCAGGGTGACCGCGCGCAGGCCGCTGTTTGAAAAGGCATTGCTTCCGATCTCACGCAGCGAGGCAGGAAGCTCGACCGTTTGCAGCCTTGTACAGTTCGCAAAGGCATAGCTTCCAATCCGGCTCACGCCGTCTTCCACGATGACGGCTGTGATGCTCTCACGCTCGTCAAGCCAGGGGCTGATATTGCCGCTTCGTTTGCCGGCGGCATAATCCTCCATGCTGCCCGCCGTTCCGTTTTTCGGCCGGATGCGCAGCACGCCATCTTCCAGCGACCAGTCGATTCCCTCGTCCGTCACAGCGTCGGCGGTCTGCTCCGCGCTTTGCGCGTCATCCGGCGCAGACGGAGGTGTCTGCTGTTTTCCGCCGCCCACAAGCAGCGTGATGCAAAGTGCCAGTGCCGCAACAGCCGCGACTCCCGCCGCAAGCAGCAGCCAGCTTTTCTTCTTTTTGGGCGGCTCTGGCCGCTCAGGCTTATCCTGCTCGGATTTGGCTTGCGCAGCCTTATCCTGCGCAGCTTCGGTTTGACCGGACTTCGCCGGCCTTGGGTACAGCTCCTCCAGCAGCGCGTCCATTGAGGCGGTACGCGCCGTTGCGCGAAGCTCCATGCCGTGCGAAAGCGCAAGCGCCTGCTCCGGCTGCAATTCCGGAATTTTCTCCTCCAGTCTCAGCTCCTCGTCGTAAAGCAGCCGCTCCGGTGCATCCGGCGGAACCTCGCCCGTCAGACAGTAATAGATCGTCGCGCACATCGCGTACACATCCGTCCACGGCCCAAGGCTTCCATGCCGCTGATACTGCTCAATGGGCGCATAGCCCTGCTTCAAAATGGCCTCGGTGGACTTGGTCAGCTCTTTGTCTGCCGCCGTCAGACCAACATCGCGCACCGCGCCAAAATCCAGAAGCTTCAGCCCGCCGTCAGGCAGGAGCATGATGTTGTCGGGGCTGATATCCCGATGGACAAGTCCGGCCTTATGTACCTTGCAAAGCGAGGCGATGATCGGCCGCATCATTTCCAGCGTCCGCGCAACCGGAAGTCTGCCATGCTCTTTGACATACTGCCGCAGCGTCACGCCCTCAATATACTCCATGACGATATAGGCCGTGTTGTTTGCCAGAAAGAAGTTTTTGACCTGTACGATCTCGGGCGTCTGCGAAAAGCGCGCCAGCATCTTGGCCTCACGCAAAAAGCGCTCTTTGTTGTTGCGGAACCGGATGCCGTCATCGCCCGAGCAGCTGACCACGTCCATGGTCACGGTGCTGTCGCGCATGACAACGCCGCTTGGATAATACTCCTTGATGGCAACCGGAATGTCCAGATACAGATCCCAGCCGAGATAGGTGATACCAAAGCCGCCCTGTCCCAGCACGCGGCCGATCAGATACTGCTCTTTCAGAACCGTCCCCGCCGGAAGACGGTGCGCCTCATTTGAGGTACGCTGGTCATATCCGCAATGCGTGCAGACCGGCTCGTCCCCGATCGGGCGCATACAGCCGTAACAGCGTGTTTCGTTCATTCTCTCACCTCTCTATTCACAGAAGACGGCAACCGCCGTATAGTTATCGTGTTCTGCCGGTGCGCGGGTGTGCAAAAGCCGTTCCATCTCATCCAGCCACGCAGCCGGACTGTCTGCCGCGGCCAGCGCGCGCTGCATTTCCTCCTCATAGACGTACTCCCAGAAGCCGTCGGTACAAAGCAAAAACGCATCCACACCGGCGCGCAGCGGCGTAGGCGGCGAAAGCTCGACCCGCGCGTTGTCCGCGCCAAGCGCGCGCAGAACGCGGCTTCGATCCTCATGAAAGCGGATCTGGTCGGGCGTGATCTCGCCCATCAGAACGGCCATCTGCGATACGCTGTGATCCATCGTCTGGCTTTTCAGGCGCGCACCCTGAAAGTGGTACAGTCTGCTGTCGCCAACGTGCATCCAGCGCGCCTGCGCGCCGTCGAGATAGAGGAAGACCATGGTCGTCTTCATTCTGCCCTTTTCCCGCTGCTGCACCTGCCGCACGGCTCGATCTGCTGCATCGGCGGCAGTCAGCAGCCCGCCTTCTGCAAGCAGCCCGCCGCTCTGCGCCGCGCGCACAAGCGCCTCGCCGGCAGCCTGTGAGGCCAGCTTTCCACCCGCATAGCCGCCCAGTCCGTCCCCAACGAAGACCCATGTCCGCGTGCCGTCCTGTCCGATGCACGCCGTGTCGTCATTGGCGCTGCGGCCGCCGCAGCTCGTCAGATATGCTGTTTTGATCTGCATGGTCCTTCCTCCCCGTGCGCTCAGCCCCGATATTCCAGGATGACCGCCGTGTTGTTGTCCTGCCCGGGTCTGTTCGCCGCGCGAATCATCGCGCCAATGGTGTCAGCCGCCGTGCGGACGTCGCCCGAAAGGGCGCTTTCCAGCTGTGCATCCGACAGCGTTCCAAACACGCCGTCAGAGGCCAGCAGTATTTTGTCTCCTGCTACCAGTTTAATCCCTGTCGCATTTCTGTCAAGGGCGCAAATGCTGCTGTCGCCAAAAAAACTGGTCAAAGAACCGGCCTGGCTGTCCTGACGCAGCTGCACCACCGCTGCGGTTTGGTTGACCACCCGAAGCGCCAGCTCCTCACGGAAGACATGCTCCCGTGTAAGCTGGATGAGGCCGCCCGCACGATAGAGATAAATGCGCGAATCGCCCACCGACAGAAAATGCAGATATCCATTTTTGATCAGCGCCGCCACCAGCGTCGAGCCGCTTTGCCGGTCGGCGTGGAACTGACGGCTCACCTGTGTATTCGCAGTGGCTGCCAGCCGGAGCAGCAGCTCGCCCGCATCATAATTCTCGGGTGCGCGCCGGAAGCCCTCGTCAAACACGCGCACCAGCAGGCTGCTGACTGCCTTGCCGTTTGCAAGGCCGCCCATGCCGTCGGCCACCACGGCCAGCATTCCCTTTTCCCGCGAACAGGCGGGGTCTGCGTAAACGCAGGAATCCTGCTGATCGCGGCGCGCGCCGATATCCTGATGATAGGCAACGCAGATGGCATCTGAGCTGTTCACAGGCGTTGTGTCTTCAAAAACAGCAGTCTCCGCGTCCACTGCGGTCGTCTCCCGCTGCGCAGGCTCCTTCTTCCGGTGCAGCGCATACAAAATCCCCGCCAGCACCGCCAGCAGCAGCACAATACCGGCCAGCACGATTCCATTTGTGATGGGCTCGCCAAAGATCGTGGGTACGCCCTTTAGCGGCTGACGCATCCATCCGCCTTCCCAGGTGGTCTGCTCGATCACCGTCTCCCCTGCCGCTCCGTCATCCTGCCGGATGCTGATTGGCAGCGGCGTGCCGGAATCCCCGATCGACGCAGTCAGAAGCAGCGGCGCGGTTTGATCTGCCCGCATACGCCTTACCACTGGAATTCTTCGCCGCAGAGCGGAACGAAGAGATATATGCCGCTTCCGATCTCAAGCCGGTCGCCCGCGTGAAGCTCGACCGTGCTCAGAACCGGACGGCCGTTCTGGCGCACCAGACTTGAGCCGTTTGCAGGCGCAAAGAAGAACGTTCTGCCGCGGTCGTCATAGGCAATCAGCGCGTGGCGCTCACGCGAGACGGTCTGGTCACCCGCCAGAACCACGTCGTTGCCCTTGCCGCGCCCGACATAGTTCATTTCCGCGTGCAGACGATAGTCACGTCCCTTTTCTGCGCCCTCTACGCAAACCAGCCAGCCGGTCACGGGCTGACAGGTCGTTTCCTCCTGCTGCTCGCGCTTTTTCGGAAGCGTGGGGCTGTAGTCCTCGGCTGCATAGCCCGCGCTTGCATAGTCCTCAGCCTCGGCCCAGTGTGCGGGCTGCTGCGCAATCGGAACCGTGCCGCCGCGCTCGACCTTGACGGTTTTATTGGCTGCATCCTCCATACCCCACGCCGCGTTGTCCGCTGCAAGGGGGACGGTGTAGCCCTTTGCCATGGCGGCGCATTCCGGGCATTCGGGTGTGATCGAGGGGTCATAGCTGTGTCCGTTCTTGCATCGTTTGAGTTCCATATTTCGTTCCTCCTGTTTTTTGTGTCTGTTTTATTTTGTAGCAACAGCATATCACATCGTTTTTTACGCCGGTTCATCTCGATTCCGAGGAGATGTAGATCTCGCCGCCAAATTCCAGCAGCGCCCCGGGCGAAAACCGGTACGCCAGCCCCGCCGTCATGCGTCTGCCGCCAAGGCGCGTGCCAAAGCGCGAGCCCATGTCCATCACCATCAGCGCGCCGCCGTCTGTCCAGAAGCGCAGCTGCACACGGTCAACGCCCGCGCTGTCCGCGGGATAGACAAGCTGACAGCGCGCGGCATCCGTCCCCAGCAGCACCTCGCCGGAAATGGCGCGTTCGCGCCCCGCCATACGTCCCTTGAGACATTTGACGCGCAGCGCGCAGTCAAGCGCGCTCCAGAACGCCGATACGCTTTGATAGCGGCGTTCGCGGCGAAGCTCCATCGCGCGCCTCAGCGCCGTCTCCCACTGTGCCGACGGGATACACAGCCCCAGCTGTGTCGGCCAGGCAATTTTATCCTCTGCAAGCCGCTCTTCACAGCGCGGCGGGCGTCTTCCGGCAACACAGGCATAGATCGTCGCGCCCAGCGCGTAAACATCCGTCCAGGGGCCAAGATTTCGTCCCTGCATCTGTTCCGGCGGCGCAAAGCCGTACTTTGCCACGATCATCGACGTTTCGATCGTGCCGCGCAGCGTGCTTCTGGCCGCGCCAAAATCCAGCAGCTTGACCCGTCTGCCGTCCAGCAGCATGATATTGTCGGGACTGACGTCACAGTGTACCAGCCCCGCGCCATGCACGGCCTCGAGTGCGCTTACGATCTGCGCAACAACCGGACGAAGCGCGTTCCAGGTAAGCTGTCCGCCGCTTCTTCTGCGGTAGTGCTCCAGATCAAGGCCGTCCAGATACTCCATCACGTAATAGACCGTGTTGTTTTCACAAAACAGATGGCGCACGGCCACAACATTCGGATGCGCACGGAAGCGATACAGCGTCTGCGCCTCGTCCAGAAACTTCTGACGGAATTTCTCATAGCTTTCCAGACTGCTTTCCGAATGCGGCCGGACGCTCCGTCCGTCTGCGGCGCGCAGCGCTGTATCCAGCGGCATGTATTCCTTCATGGCGGCGCGCTGGCCGTCCCTTGTGTCTGTCACCAGATAGGTGATGCCAAAGCCGCCGCTCCCCAATACCCGCTCGACGCGGTAGCGTTCATGCACCACCGCGCCGACGGGAAGCTCCCGCTTCATCATGTTCAAAGCACCTGATACCGGAATGCGCAGCTACGGCTTCCCAGATAGATCAGCTCGCCGCTTGCCACGGCGGCCGCCGTATGCGGCGCAAGACGGCGCGCAGCAACAAACGTTCCGTTGGTCGAATCAAGATCTGTGATGTAGAGCTGTCCGCCGCTGCACGAGACGGCGCAGTGCCGTCCGCTGACGTTTGACGCCTGCGGCAGGGCAATCGCGCAGTCGGCATTGCGGCCGATGAGGATGTGTGCGCCCTCAGAAAGCGTGTAGCAGATGCCGGCGGCAAGGCCGTCCTGTCCGATCAGCTGCACGCAGCACGACGGCTCTGCTGCCTGCGGCGGCGTGTACGCCGCAGGCTCGCGGTTTACCGCGTTTGTGATGCGCCCGCCGTTTTCCGCTGCCGCGCGCTTTGCGGTCTGGTTCACACCCTTGCAGAGCAGCGGCAGGAAGCACAGCATGGCCAGTACGCTTTCAATCACATTCCACGCATAGTCCCAGCGCAGCGCTCGGACTACAACGGGGTAAAGCACCGAGTTATGTGCCGCATGCAGCAGGCACGAGACGATAAAATATTTCAGATGGTCAATTTGCAGCAGATGGCGCGCCCTTACGCGGCCTGCGCCCTTGGCCATCACCAGACCGCCGCCATACAGCGCGGCATACGTGCCGTGGTTTGCAAGCGTTGCCGAGCGCAGCAGCGCAAGATTCTGCGCCGCCTGGATGCCCTCTGTGCGCATCTCGTCCAGCACATAGCAATAGCTCTCCATCACGGCAAAGCCCGTTCCGACCGCCATGCCGATCAGCACGCCGTCGAGAATATACCTGTAATTCTTTTTGCGCAGGGCGCAGAAGACAATTGCCAGCTTGGCCGGCTCCTCAACTATGGCTGCCCATGCGGCATTCCTCGCAATTGACTCGTCCTCCAGCGCCACCGCCGCGCCAATCTTAAAGGCGTTAAGGACACACGTCGTAATCAGCGAGAGCATACCGCCCAGCAGCATCATTCTGATCACCTCGGACAGCGAGATGTCGCGCGGAATGTTCATCTCCCACGTCAAAAGCAGCAGCGTCAGCGGGATGGCAATCGTAAGGACAACGATCATGATGTCATCGCCCTGTCCGTACCCCCAAAAGCTCATCAGCGCACACAGTCCGATCATAACCAGACAGACCGCAAAGAAGCGCGCAAACAGAAACGGCTTCTGCCAGCTGGAAAGCATATCGGCCTCGCGCGGCGTGGTCAGCGGCGTACCGGCGATCAACACGCTGGCGCGCTGCTCAGGGGTGTGCTTTTTCAGAACGTCCGAGAAGATGTCCTTCAGCTCCAGCTCATCCCTGCTCGACTTTTTGAAAAATGTACGGTTGTCTCGCATTGCCTCTCTCTCCTTTTCTCTATTCCGCAGTCACAACAAAGGTGTTTGACCGCTCACTCAGATAAAATGCCATGCCCTTGCGAATGCGATAGGGCTCGTGCGGTCTGAGGCGCTCCTGCTCGCTGAAGAATGTGCCGTTGGTCGAGCCGGTATCCATCAGATACAGCTTCCCGCCCTCACGATAGAGCATACAGTGGCTGCCGCTGACTGTGGTGCAGCTTTGCGGAATGCGCACGCCGCATGCCGCATTGCGGCCAAAGCTCATACTGTCGGCGCCGCCGGAATGGTGGGTCAGTCCCTGTGCATCGCGGACGGCGAAGGGTGCGGATGCTGCCACTGCCGGTGCAGGCGGCGCTGCATACGCAACAGGCTCCGGTGTGATGGGCGTATCAAAGCCGCTTTCATCTGTCACAGAAAATTCAAAGCTTTCGCTTTTCACCTCTGCATCGGCGTCTTTTGAGGATTTCCTGCCGTTTTTTATCACATAGAATGCCACTGCGCCGATGGCCACGCCAACCAGAATCCACAGACCGTCGTGTGAGGATGTCTGTTCCTCGCTCTGTGCGGGCTGCTGCGTTTGTGCCGCAGGTGCAGCTGCCGGTTCTTCTCTGGGCTGTGCAGGCTCGGCTGACGGCTCTTGCGTGGTATCCAGGCCGCCCCCGATGCTGCCGATCGCGTATTTGGTCGGGAGCATTCCTGCATACAGCGGCACAACGGTAAACGCCATTTCAGCCCCCATGCCCATACTGCCGACAACGCCATGATCCGACAGCAAAATCGCGCCCAGATATGCCATATCGTCCATCGATTCATAAAACAGCGAGGTGCTGATAAAGCCGCCGTCCTGCTGCTCCTCCCAGCTTGCATCCAGCGTAATCGAGCCGCTCTGCACATCGGAAGCGCCTTCCTCCTCCAGCTCGCGCCAGCCAACTGTCAGATCTTCACCCGCTGCGGACGGCTGCGCAGCCAGCTCAAAATACATGGGGCTTTCCAGTCCCGCAGCCTGCAGCAGGCTCACGCCGCACGCCGTGCCAAGCACCTCGACCTCCTCCAGATAGTCGTCGTCCCCAAGCAGGTATGCGTGCATTCCCTCTTCTTCTACACAGTACTGGATATAATCCGAACCGATCAGGAACAGGTCGCCGGTCTGCGGGTCGCCCGCAACAAAGGCCGTGCTCCAGAACCCGCCGCCATTCTCCTCGTCCACAACTGCCAGCGAGAAAACCGGTATTCCCTCATAGTTTTCGCTTCCGGCTGCCAGCGCGGTGCTGCACAAAAGGCCAAGCGTCAGGACAAGCGCCGTAAGCAGCGCGCCAAGCCGTCTCGTTTTCTGTTTCATAAGAAAATCCTCCTTTTTCTGTACAACCCGCCGATATCCGGAGAATACCGCTCTTCCACATTGGTTGTATTGTATTATAATTCCGTTATAATTGCAACGCTTTTCCGTCTATCCATTCAGCTTTTTCTGCCGCTCAGATGCCAGCTCCAGCAGCGCGCGCAGCTCCTGTGACGCTCCCTGCTCCTGCGCCGCGCGCCGCAGATCCAGCACGTCCGCGTCAGAAAGCGGCTCGTCGATCTGCCAAAGCTCCCGCGCCAGAATGCCCATTGCCTTTGCCGCCGTGACCGGCTCGCCCGCATCTACTGCACGCAGCAGCCACGCCTCGGCCGCGACCCTGTCACGCAGGATATCGCCGTCCAGATAGGCGCGCGCCACGCGCAGCATGGCCGCAGGCTCAGTGCAATCGATCAGCCGCTGCATTTCCTTTTGCTCCATACCGCCCTGCTCCTCTCTCTTTCTGGCCTGAGTATACAGCACCGGTTTTTGCGCCGGTACAAACGGATTCCGCTGACGGTTTTCCGTCATATTGCGTTCGACAAGCCGTTCTATTCTTTTCCCGTCAAATCCGCTATACTGGTGGTAGCCCATAGGATAGGAAAGGAGGCTGGTCAATGGAACAGGAGCTTGACGTTATCGCGCGCATTCGCGAGCTATGCCATGAGCGCCAGCTCTCCGGATATGAGCTTGCCCGCCGCTCCGGCATTCCGTATTCCACGCTGAATACGCTGCTGCTCAAAGGGAGTCAGCCGTCACTTCCCACACTGCGCAAGCTGTGCGCCGGCTTTGGCATCACCGTGCAGCAGTTTTTCGCGGATACTGACGCGGCTGCGCTGACCGAGGCGCAAAAAGAATGCCTGTCGCTCTTCAGCGTACTGAGCGCTGAGCAACAGGCATTGGTAATCTCATATATGAAAGGGCTTTCCCAGCGGCTGTAGGTCTGGGCGCTACTGCGCAAAGATTTCTTCTGCCAGCGCGGACATCCGCTCTGACATGAACATCTCGTCCTCGGGCCGCAGACAATACAGCAGCAGATAGTCAAACACGTAACGCGGGTCAATGCGCCGCATCCCGCATTCACGCAGCATCCGGTTCATCCGGCGGCAGTGCGTCTGTAAAAATTCCTCGGGCTGGATGTAGCTTTCATCCAGCTCGTCGTATTCTTTGTCCCAGCTGCCGCCCGTGACCAGATATAACAGCAGCAGCGTCTTGCGTCCAACCTCTTCGCTGCGGCTTTTCATGGCCTTGATGCTGCGGGGACTGGGCCAGTATTTTTTCACCATCTTCTGCACATCGGTGTAGCCGCTTGTCTTCTTCTCCTTTGGCATGTTCAGCCGGAGATAGACGTCCGCCACGTATTCCATCGAATACGACGCCTCGCCGTCCAGCGCCTCACCGGTCAAAAGCGCCAGCATTTTGCAGAAATAGGCATAGGCCGTGTTGTGCTGTGTGCCAAGCTTTCCCCGATTCTGGGCGATAAAGCTCATCAGATCTTCCTCGGCGCGGATGCCCTGAAAGCCCTGTCGGATGACCTGTGTCATCGGCTCGCGGCTTGTTTCCCCGCCGCGCGCAGGCGAAAGCTGCTGCGCAAGCGACTGGGCATAGGCGTATGGAAGCCCCCATTTGAGACAGTAGGCATAGACCATCTCGCGCACGCTGCGATAGTGGATCCCCTGATCGGTCAGCAGCATCAGCGCCTTTTCGCTCTGCGCAAGGTCAAGCCCCAGCGCAAAGCAGACGGAGAAGACCTCCTCGCGGTCTGTTGGCATGTTCTTACCCGAAAACCAGTTTGTGACCTTTCGGCGGATGCTGTCCGGCTGCGCCTCGCGCTGCTGCGCGCACAGCCCGTCGGTCAGCTGCTTCTGGCAGTCGTCTGTCCCCAGAATCAGCAGCAGAATATCGCGGAAGCTGCGCAGCCGCATTCCGTCGCGCAAAAAGGCAACCGCCTCCTGCGCCGTCAGATTTTCCTGCGTCACAAAGTCCCACTGTCTGGATGAAAGCTCAGACAGCGGCGCGCTCATGGTTTCCTCGTACATACGCCATCCCCCCGCTTATGCGCCGCATGGCGCACTTTTTTTGATTATAGTGCAGCCTGCGGAAAAACGCAAGCGCCGCGCAGCCTGCGCAACTACCCTCCGGCCGCAAAAAATTCTCCGGATGCTTTTGCATCCGGAGAATTTTTATTCAGGCGCAGCGACGTATCCTGTTCACTTCGCGATTTCTTTACGTCTGTCCTGCCGCCGCAGCGCCGCAAATGCGATCACACAGACCAGCACGGACAGCAGCGACCCCGCCGCATTGGAAAGCCCCATCGGCAGCAGCGTCTGCGGGAACAGCCTTGCAGCCAGATATGCGCCCGGGATGCGCACCAGCACGATGGACAGGAAGTTGTGCAAAAACGAAAGCCCCGATTTTCCGCGCGCGCAGAAATAGCCGCTGAAGCTGAACTGGATACCGCCAAACAGGCTGTCCAGAATATAGCCGCGCAGATACTGTCCGCCCGCCGCCGCGGCAGCAGCATCCGCAGTAAAGAGCGCCACGAGCTGCTCTGCCGTAAGCTGCACCAGAAGCGTCACCGCCGCGCCGAAGCCCACCGCAATCCAGATCGCACAGCGAAGCGTCTGTGCCGCGCGCTCGGGCTTGCCCGCGCCGATGTTCTGCGCGCCAAGAGCTGAGACCGTTGACAGCATCGTGGAGGGAAGCAGGAACATAAAACCGATGATTTTCTCCACAATGCCGACCGCCGCCGCATCGGTCAGACCGCGCCGGTTGGCAATGATGGTGATCACGATGAACGACACCTGAATAAAGCCGTCCTGAATGGCGACCGGCACGCCGATTTTCAAAATCTGGCCGATCACATTGCGGCGCGGGCGCAGATCGGCGCGCGAGACGCGGAGCTGTCCCCGTCTGCAAAGCCCCCACAGCGCAAGCGCCACACTGATTGCCTGTGAGATCGTCGTACCCAGCGCCGCACCGGCAGGCCCCAGCCGACACGCGCCCATAAAGACATAGTCCAGTGCAATATTGGATGCACAGGCCGCCGCGATGAAATACATCGGACTTTTTGAGTCGCCCATCCCGCGGAAGATCGAGCTGAGGATGTTGTAGGCCGTAATAAACGGAATTCCGGCAAAGCAGATGCGCAGATATGCCATCGTGCCTGCCATCGCCGCCTCCGGCGTGGACATCAGCTGCGCGATCGGTCTGGCCAGCGCCAGAAGCGCGCCCGTCAGCACCAGAGAAAGCACCAGAAACAGCGTGATCGTGTTGCCGGTAAACGCACTGGCGCGCGGCTGATCGTCTGCACCGACTGCCTGCGCGATCGTCACTGTCGCGCCCATGGCAAGGCCGACAAGCATAACGGTCAGCATGTGCATCACCTGTGAGCCGATCGACACCGCCGTGGTGCTGGCAACGCCCTCAAACTGGCCGATGATAAACAGGTCTGCCATCCCATACAGCGTCTGTAAAAAATACGACAGAAGATATGGGAGGGAAAACCGGATGATGTTGTGAAATACACTGCCTGTGGTCAAATTCTGCTGCATACGCTCGCCTCTGTCCTTTGGATTTCCGTTATCATAAACTCTACAATGGTTATAGAGTCAAGCACAAATTTTACCGACCACACAGCGGAAGCGCGTCACCTATCACCGCGTGACCGGAATGGAGATCTCCGTCAGATATTTCTCGGTGTCGCTGGTAAAGCCGCTGTCAACCAGTGTGATCTCGCGCGCAAAGCCGCAGACCAGAAAATCATGTGCGCGGATGTAGTCCATCAGCGCCTGATACCGCGCGGGCGACTGCTGGTGACTGCCATGGAAGCGGATGCGGACGCATGCGCTCTCCGGCAGCAGGCGCACCTGTCCGTCATATCGATCCTGCTCGTCCAGCACCAGAAAAATGCCGTCGTAAGCCGAAAAAATCCCCGCATTCAGATGCTCCGGCGTGATGCCAAGCCCCACCTTGCCCAGGAAGACCGAGCTTTCGACCTGCTTCTGCTCCAGCCGGCGAATGGACTCCTCCATGTCAAAGCTGCCGCGGATGCGCAGCGCATCATCCATCCAGGCGATGCGGCACGGCGGCGCAGTCAGCTCCTCGATCACGTCCGTTTGCGCCTGCTCTGCCTCGGCAAGCTGGCGCAGGCGGTTGTCGATTTTCTGCTCAATGCGTGCCAGCTCGCGCTGCTTTTGCTGCAGCGCCAGCTTCTGCTGGCGCAGCTTGTCGGCAATGCGCTCAATTTCGCGGTTCTGCAAAAAATCCGCGATCTCATCCAGCGGCATGTCCAGCGCCCGCAGATAGCGAATGGTGTTGAGCGGCTCAAACTGGCGCACGCTGTAATAGCGATACCCGCTCTCCGGCGCAATGTACTCCGGCCGCAGCAGCCCCAGCGCCTCATAGTGGCGCAGCGTGCTCACGCTCAGGTGAAACAGCTTTGCCATATCCCCGATGGAAAACAGCTTTTCCTGCATACGCCTCTCCCTCCCGTTTTCTCTGTTTTATTTTAACAGCATGTCCGGCCGGATGCAACGCTTTTCCGCGCACAGCCGGAGCATGCCGACCCGCGGGAGAAAAAAATCGTGCGGACACCTGCGTGTCCGCACAATTTTTTGAAAAGAGAGAAGAGGAAAGAATGTGGAAGTGTTACTGGTTCGCCTCAGATTTCCCTGTCGCCCGTTCTCAGGTTCTCCTGAGAACCAGTTCCATCTGATGGTCATATCTTACCCGATTTGCCCATTTTGTTGGTGAACAGTCTGTAAACGAACCATGAAGAATTTCTAAAGAATTATGTCAACGAGCCTCCGCATCCACGCCGCGCAGTTGCGTCAGTTGACGTCCTTGAGATACTGCGCGCTCATATACGCAATCTGATCGCCGAAGATGATCTGGTACCAGTCGCCGGTACGCGCCGTGACTGCAACGGGGCTGTCCTTGGGCAGCGTTTCCAGAATTGTGCCGCTGGTGGACGGCTGTGAGCGGACGTTGACATCTCCGGTCGTTGCCATGCAGTCAGCCATCGGAACGATGCCGTCCGGTGCAACGTTTTCCTCATTTTCATCCAGCTCGATCAGGCCGTTGTTAAACAGCAGCGCCGCCACGACCGAGGCAGACTTTGTCGTCAGCGCAGAAGTCTTGGCCTCGCATTCGACCGTGCCGCTCCACGCATTGTCCTTCCACAAAAGGCGCAGCGAATAGCTGCTTTCGTCAAAGCTGACGCTGTACGGATACGCAACGTCAGTCGAACCGGCAGAGTAGGACAGCGAAATGAGCAGCGCACTGAGCTGAAGCGCGTCATCGCCCAGCAGCTGTGCCTCGACCGGCGCGGTCTCCTCCTCGCCTTCGTCCGCAGTCTGCATCCAGCGGATGCTTACCGTGTCGCTGGGCTCCGGCTCATGCTCGGTTGCATCGGTGATGGTAAACCAGTCCGAATCGTCGTGCTGCGAGAAGCTGAACTGCAATTGCAGCTTGGAGCTGGGGTCGCTCAGCGCCAGGATGAAGCCGTTTTCGGCTGAGGTGATCCGGTACAGGCCGGAGCTTTGATAGAACGACTGGAACAGCGCAGCCAGCGTGGAATCGGCGTCCTTCAGGCCGCAGGCGTATTCCGTGTTCAGCATCACGCGGCTTCCCATGTTGTCGCGGATGTGGCTGTCGGAGATCAGATGCAGCGGCATCAGAATGTCCATCTGCATATCGGGCAGCGTCAGCTCGCGGTGCAGACCGGAAAAGATGTACTGATCCTTGGTGTTCGACGGGTCTGTCCGGTACAGGCACCATGCATCAGTTCCGGACGGTGTTTCCACGGTGAACAGCGCGCAGACGCCATAGGCGTTTTCATACTCGGTCGCCGTGACGGATTCGTTGTTTTTTGTAATCAGGTTTTCCAGCTTTTCAAGCTTCTTGCTGCTGTTAAACTGGTGTCCGCCATACGAGACGTAATTTCCCTCATTGAGCTCGGCCTTTAACGGCAGCACCAGAACGGTACCGGTGGAAAACGCCTGCGCAGGGATACCGGTTTCATCCGCGCTTCCCGAGCAGCCGGTCAGCAGCGCAGCAAGCATCGCACATGCCAGCAGCAGTGCCAGTAGCTTCTTCATTGTAGTCCCTCCATTCGTATTTCTCGCCGTGCGTGACGGCAAACCGCAAAACAGGATGGTTCGGCACCGGACGACAGAAGCAGCGCACAGCGGCGCGTTCTTCCGCCAGTCGACGGTATAGCTGGGGATATTATACCACAGCTTTTCCATATTTGCAAACATTCCCCGTCGAATTCAGCCGCTTCGTGACAGGATACCGTCATCTTTTTTCGTTTTTGTTCCTTTTTCCGCCCCGCCGCAGGGCGCCACTTGCAAAGAAACACGAAAAATGCTATGATACTGGGTATCATCGAAACATCAGAAAGAATGGAGGCCATCCTATGCTTTGCCCCGAGGTATCCGCGCTTACGCCGCAGCTGCTGCAATGGCGCAGAACCATGCACCAAAATCCGGAGCTGTCCTTTCAGGAATACGAAACGACAGATTTTATCGAGCGCACGCTGCGCAGCTTTGGCGTCAGCGAGATCGCCCGCCCCTGTAAAACCGGCCTGATCGCCACCATCCGCGGCACCGGCGCCGGAACGCCCGCCACGCTTGGCATCCGCGGCGACATCGACGCGCTGGCCATCGACGAAAAGGCCGACATCCCCTTTGCCTCACAGCGCAGCGGCGTGATGCACGCCTGCGGCCATGACGGCCACGCGGCCATGCTTCTGGCGGCTGCAAAGCTCCTGCACGAATCGCGCAAGAGCTTCTGCGGAGAGGTTCGCTTCTTCTTCCAGCACGCGGAGGAGCTTCCTCCAGGAGGCGCGATCGAAATGGTGCGCGCAGGCGCAGCCGACGGCATTGACGCCGTTCTGGGGCTTCATCTGTCCTCGGTCTTCCCCACCGGCACGTTCGGCGTGCGCAGCGGGATGCTCACCTCCAACGTTGACCGCTTTGACATTAAGCTCCTGGGCAAGGCCGGCCACTGCTCGTACCCCGAACAGTGTCTTGACGTTGTTCCCGCCGGCGCGCAGCTGATCAGCGCGCTGCAAACCATCATCTCGCGCCGCATCGGTGCAACTGACCCCGCCGTGATCTCGATCTGTCAGGTCACTGCCGGCAACTCCTACAACATCATCCCCGATGAGATCACGCTGACCGGCACCACACGCTGCTTTGGCCCAGACGCGCGCCGCTTCCTCCGCAGTGAGATGGAGCGCATCACCCAGGGCGTGGCGCTTGCCGCCGGACTGCGCTATGATTTCCAGTGGCAGGAGGGCTATCCCACTGTCATCAACGACGATACGCTGTGCAAAGCGGCGACCGACGTCATCACCCGCCGCTTCGGCGCGGAAAGTGCGCTGTCCATCGGCCCGCTGATGCCGGGCGAGGACTTCCAGTACTTTGCCGACGCGGCCAAGTGCCCCGGCTTCTTTGTTGAGGTCGGCACGCGCTGTGCCGAAAAGCACTGTGACCAGCCGCACCACAATCCGCTGTACTGCATGGACGAGGATGCGCTGCCGCTTGGCGCGCAGTATCTGGTCGATATGACCCGCACGCTCCTTGACGGCAGCCGCAGCTGTCTCTGAGGCAAACGGAGGTTTTATGCGTTACGCCTGTCTGGTTCTTGACCACGACGATACCGTGGTCAACAGCACGGCCATGATCCACTATCCGTCGTTTCTGGCCTATCTCAAGCTGGTGCGCCCCAATGCGCACTACACGCTGGAGGACTATTTCCGCAAGAACTTTGACCCGGGCATCATGCCGCTCTTTACCGACGAGCTGGGCTTCAGCGAACAGGAGCTGCATGAGGAATTTCTGTTCTGGCAGGAGTATCTGCGCACACGCGTCCCGCGCGTGTACGACGGGATGCGTGAGATCCTGCTGCGCCACCGCGCACGCGGCGGCAAAATCGCGGTGATCTCACATTCCGTTTCAGACGGCATTCTGCGCGACTACGCAGAAAACGATCTGCCCACGCCCGATCTGGTCTACGGCTGGGAGCTTCCGCCCGAGCAGCGAAAGCCAAATGCCTGGCCGCTTGAGGCCGTCATGCGCGAGCTTTCGCTTCCGCGCGAGCAGCTTCTGGTGGTTGACGATCTCAAGCCCGGGTATGACATGGCGCGCGCCTGCGGTGTGGACTTTGCCGCCGCCGGCTGGGCCAACGATGTGCCCGAGATCGAGTCATTCATGCGTGCGCACTGTAAATATTATTTCAAAACCGTTGCCGAGCTGGACAAATTTCTGGAAGGTGACACCTGATTTGTCCGAAAGCTGCTCATACTCCAAAACACGGCAAAGCCGATTGCGCGGGCTTGCCTCTCCCTTTGGGAGAGGTGGCACGCCGCAGGCGTGACGGAGAGGGTTTG
>CAZPYW010000003.1:0-4730 GCA_964590095.1 uncultured Oscillospiraceae bacterium
TCCTCAAAGATATCCAGCATTTTCTCCATGTTGGTGATATCCTCGGGCTTTTCCAGCTTCTGATAGTTCTGCGGAACCATTTCGATCTGTGCAGATTCAAAGGCGTAGCCCTTTTCCTCAAGCGCCTTGGCGACGGCGTTGAAATCGGCGGGGTCGGTGTAGATGGTGAAGCAGCCCTCTTCCGGCTGGAAGTCGGCCGCGCCTGCGTCCAGCGCGTCCATCATAACGGTGTCCTCGTCCAGCTCCTCTTCCTCGTTGTCGATGACGATGACGCCCTTCTTGTCAAACGACCAGCTGACGCAGCCGTTGGTGCCAAGGCTGCCGCCAAACTTGTCAAAATGGTGGCGGATATTGCCGGCGGTGCGGTTGCGGTTGTCGGTCATGGTCTCAACGATCACGGCAACGCCCGCGGGGCCGTGGCCTTCATAGGTGATGGCTTCATAGCTGTCGCCCTGACCGGCAGCCGCGGCCTTTTCCAGCACGCGCTTGATGTTGTCGTTGGGCATGTTGGCCGCCTTGGCCTTGGTGATTACGGTAGCCAGACGCGAGTTATAGGCAGGGTCTGCCACGCCGCCGCCCTCTTTGACAGCGACGATCATTTCTTTGGAAATTTTGGTGAACGCAGCGGCGCGCTTGGCGTCCTGTGCACCCTTGGTCTTTTGAATGTTATGCCACTTGGAATGTCCGGACATGTGGTTTTCTTCCCTTCGTAACAGTTTTCTTTTGTTATTTTATCACAACGCAGGATACAAAATCAACTGTTTCATAGAAAATGTATCCGGTCTGCGTGCGTCTTTGACAAAATCACTTCCACGTCTGCAAATTTTTCCTCCAGCAGGGCGCAGAGATAGCCGCAAACGGGATTTTCGGTCTGGAAATGTCCCGCATCGATCAGATTCAGCCCCAATGCAGGCGCGTCGGCAAATTCGTGGTATTTGAGGTCTGCCGTGACAAAGGTGTCACAGCCGGCGGCCAGCACCTCATCCATCGCGCCGCCGCACGCGCCGCCGCCAACCGCGACCTGACGAACCGCGCGCCCCGCATCCGCATAGCGAAGCCCCTCGCACGAAAGCGTGGACTTGACATGCGCGGCAAAGTCACGCATCGTTGTCTGCTCCACCGTTCCCACGCGGATCAGGCCATAGTCGCGTCCCTGCGCGTCCTGTCCGGCGGGGTTGAGCACGCGGACATTCGACAGTCCCAGCATCCGCGCCAGCACGTCGTTGACGCCATCCGGCGCACAGTCCAGATTGGTGTGCATGCTGATGACCGCAATGTCACGCCGGATGGCATAGAGCAGCGCCCTTCCGGTCGGAGTCTCGGACGTGACGCTTTTCGTGCCGCCAAAAATCATGGGGTGGTGGCAGACCAGCAGCTCACAGCCGTGCGCTGCCGCCTCATCCAGCGCCTCAAGCGACGCATCCAGCGCCACCAGCACGCGTGTGACCGGATGCTCCGGCTCGCCGCACATCAGCCCCACGTTGTCCCACTCCATTTTCATGTATGCCGGCGCCGCCGCAAACAGCGCGGTGCGGATGTCATTGACTGTTACCATACTGTCTCTCCATTTCCTGAACGTCGGCCAGAGCCTGTTCATAATATGCCTGTCTTTCTGGGCGCGGCGTATCCGCGCTGCGCAGCCCCGCAACCGTAATGGCAAGCGCCTTCTCCACGCGGCGCAGATACGCCGGCAACAGCGCGCCGCCGTTTTCCAGCAGCTGGCGCGAGACGTACTGCTCCCCCGCCGTCAGCGTGCGCTGCACGCCGTCAAAGCGGGCGCGCAGAACGGTGTATAAAAAGCCCGCGTCCTCGACCAGCCGCTCATCCGCAACGGCAAAGCCGGTTTCGGCCAGATACCGCCGCACAGCCTGTCCGGCAGACTGCGGCTGCAAAATCAGCGTATAGCGCGCATCACGCAGCCACGGCGCGTTTTCCAGCAGCCGAATGATCAGATCGCCGCCCATTCCGGCACAGACCACGGCATCAACGGACATGGGGTCAAGCTTCTCAAGTCCGTCGGACAGAAGAAACTCCATCTGTCCGTCCGTGCCGTACTCCCGTGCATTTTCCCGCGCGCGCGCAAGCGGCTGTGGCCGCAGATCTGCCGCTACAACATGCAGGACGCGTCCCTCGCGCAGCAGGTGGATGCCAAGATAGCCGTGATCGGTGCCAATGTCGGCCAGTCTGCTTCCCTCGGGCACAAGCGCCGCGCAGCACAGCAGCCGTTTTGAGATTGGAAGTGTTTTTGCCATATGCTCTCCCAGATAAAAAGGGTGGCTCACGCCACCCTTTTTAATTTGCAATTATAATTACTGCTTGTCAGCTTCCTCACATGCCTCGATAAAGCGGTTGACCTGTGCAAGGAACGCGTCCGCGTCAACGCCGTGAACGGCACATGCCTCTTCCACGGTTTCGCCGCGCGAGGACGGGCAGCCCAGGCAGTGCATCCCGATCGCCATAAACAGCGGAGCGGTCTGCGGCGCGATATCCAGAACATCGCCAATGATGGTAGACTTTTCAATTTTAACAGCCATGATTTCGGCCTCCTGTCAATAGTATGGGATTATTATACCCAACCTGACGACACATTGCAACAACAAAAACGACATTTGCCGCTTTCGCCGCCAGACGTGTGCCGCATCAAAGCGCAGCAAAATGTGCCGCACCGCGCGTTTTGAGCCAGTGCCGCAGCAGCGCCGCACCGACGGCCGTAAGCGCCGTAAAGAGCAGCAGATACACCTCAGCACCGATTCCCCTGCCGCCGATGAGCAGATACCCGCCGCCCAGCACCAGCGCGTAGACCCAGTGAATCAGCAGCGCAAGCATGACGTTAAAATTCTGCTTGATGGGGACGATCTCACTTGTCCACGTCAGATTTACCATTTTCAGTCCAAGTGACAGGCAAAGCAGCGCCGAAAAGGCCGTATACGCCGCGCACACCAGCACCAGCAGCACGCCCTGTACCGGATTTTCCGCACAGACCATCGCCGCGCAGACGGCGCAGAACAGTGTCGGAATCCCGCTCAGGCGAAGCTGCAGCCACACCTTTGCCCGCAGCACCTGCCACGGCGCAAGCGGAAGCGATTGGAGCGCCCAGAGGCTTTTCCCCTCAAGCGACACGG
This sequence comes from uncultured Oscillospiraceae bacterium, assembly GCA_964590095.1. GTDB lineage: Bacteria > Bacillota > Clostridia > Oscillospirales > Oscillospiraceae > CAG-170. The sequence continues at coordinate 3,123 of CAZPYW010000003.1, forward strand.
ACGGAACGGCCATGTCGTTCATGGAGGCCAGCATGCACACGCCCGCCGCCAGAAGCACGCAAAGAAGATCCGGCCGCTGTCCCAGCAGTCCGTAGACCATCTCGCGCAGCGCCTCGCCCTTGAGCACCAGCACCACGCCGCCGATCAGCAGGAACAAAACGCCAAGGCCGCAGTTGAGCATATAGTTTGCGCTGGAGGTGAAGCGAAGCAGCTCCTTCTGCCGCAGCGCCGCCTCGACCGAACGGCTTTTCAGCGTATTGTCCACGCGCTTTTTCTGTGCGGCAGCGCCGCCCGCAGTTGCGATTTTCAAAAAGCTCCCTGCCAGCAGCCGCCAGCAGAGCACCGCTGCCGCCGCCACAACCGCCGTCACGCTCAGCATGGCGCGCCAGTCGCCCGTGCCGCACAGGCCAAGCACATAGAGCGCGTGGGACGATTCCTGCACAGACTGTCCATAGGCCGCAGCATTCGCGATCAGCGCCGACAAAAGCTCCTGCGCACGGAAGCAGACAAAATAGTATGCGGCAAAGAAAATCAGCGAAACGATCACCGTAATAAAGCTCTTATGCCGCAGCCGCAGGCTGATTCTCGCCACGACCCAGCCGAGCAGACACGAAAGCAGCAGCACAATCACCGAGATCAGCACCGTCTGCAGCACGCCGCCGATCAGCGCGGCGGCTGTAAATGGTACTGTAATCCAGTAGACGATCACAGCCGGTACGATCACGATGGCCGAATACAGCAGCCCCATCAGATACACGCCCAGCAGCCGCGAGGCGATCACGGCCGAGACGCTGACCGGAAGCGAAAGCAGCAGGTCGTTGTCCTTTGCCAGATACAGCTGGGAATAGGTGTTGAACACGCTGCCAAACGCGCCAAGGAACACCGCCACCAGCGTAAACATGGTAAAGTACAGCCAGTCCATGCCGGCCAGATGCAGCGGCTCACACAGCGACAGGGCAAGAATCGTGAACGTCCCGCCCAGCACGCCAAGCATCAAAACCGCAAACAGAAGGACATACAGCACCGTGGCGCGTCTGGAGCGCGCACGATTCTTCTTCTGGTCATAGAAATAGCCGCGGAAGATCTCCATCAGCTGTTTTTTCAGCAGCGTTTTCAGCATGACTCCGCCTCCAGCTCAAGGAACGCCTCCTCCAGCGAGTCGTCGCCTCTGACCTCGTCCATCGTACCGGCGCGGATGAGTCTGCCGCCCTTGATGATGGCAACCTTGTCACAGAGCTTTTCCGCGACCTCCAGCACGTGGGTCGAGAAGAAGATCGCGCCGCCCTGATCGCAGACCTCGCGCATCATCCCCTTGAGCAGATGCGACGCCTTGGGGTCAAGGCCGACAAACGGCTCATCCATAATGATAAGCTTTGGCTCATGCAGCCACGCGGAAATGATGGCCAGCTTCTGCTTCATGCCGTGTGAGTAGGCCGAGATGGGCTGAGACAGGTCGGCCGTCAGCTCAAACAGCTCTGCATAGTGCGCAGCGCGCGCATTTGCGTTGTCCGCGTCCACGCCGAAAATATCCGCGATAAAGTTCAGATACTGTGTGCCGGTCATGAACTCATACAGATCGGGGTTGTCGGGAATGTAGGCGATCTGCCG
>CAZPYW010000003.1:4830-6518 GCA_964590095.1 uncultured Oscillospiraceae bacterium
GGCAGCCTTTGATACCCTTTAGACGCAGACCGCCCGTCCTGGTTCCCCTTTTTCTTCAAAAAAGTGTGCTCAGCTCTCATTTTTCTGCGCGCGCAAAAGCTGCACCAGACTGTGGATCTCCGGCCGGTAGACCGGCGAGATGAGATACAAACTCAGCTCCTCGCACCCTGCAACCAGGGAAACGATACACGCCGCCGTGCTGTAGCCCACGCCAAAGCGCTGCGGCAGCATATACGGCACCAGAAACACCAGCAGCCCCGTGAGCTTATTCAGCCATGTGTGGCTGGATGCAAAGCGCCGATAGCGCAGCGCCGCCGTCAGATAGATCAGCACGTGCAGCAGCATCGTTGCCGCCAGCAAAATCCAAACTGAACGCGTCAGCGTTTGCAGCATGAGCGGGAACGTTTTGATCAGCATCACGCTGTAGAAGCTGAGATCTGCCGCGCTGTCCAGCTTCGCGCCAAAGGCACTGGCCGTTCCGCTGCGCCGCGCCAGAAAGCCGTCCAGCGCATCGGTCAGCCCGCACAGACCATAGACGATCAAAAATGCGGCAGACCGGCTCTTCAGCGCCAGCAGCACCGGACACAGCGCAATGCGCAGCATCGTGCAGCAGTTGGCCGCCGTAAAAATCGTGCTTTTCGTGCTTTTTCCGCTCATACCATGATCTCCGGCTTACGCGGCATCACAAGTGCGGCAATGATGTAGGCGGCAACGCCGCTTCCAAACGCGGCCACGCCAAACACCGCCCATGCCAGACGGACAAGGGTCGGGTCAATGCGAAAGTATTCTGCAATGCCGCCGCACACGCCGTCCAGCACCTTTCCCTCACCGATCTTATACAGCTTCTTTTCCGGTTGCATATTCTCTCTCCTCCATGAACTCGCTGCCGAAATGCTTCTGCAATTACTATAGATTCGCCGGTTTGCTTCGTCAAGGAAGAAATTCTTATTTTTTGATTAACTTTTCCATATTGTTCCTTTCTTCGGCAGTATCTGCGCCTTTCCGCCCCGATTTCCGGCAAAAAGCGTTCCGGAGCATTGCGCGCGAACTGGTATGAACTTGACATAATACGCCGAAAAACGTATAATGTAGCCGTGAAAAATTCTATTACCGCATTATAGATTGGAGTACTTCCATGAAGCATCATCCGTTAAAAACAATCATTCCGCTGGTGCTGATCGTCGCACTGCTGATCGCCGCCTGCTGGTTTTTTCTCTTCCACCGTCCCGATCTGACCTCCGGTGCGCTGGTCTACTGGGCCGATCACTTTGAGCAGGAGGGTCGCTATAACCGCGCGATCACGCTGTACACCGCCGCCGCAAAGCTCCAGCCGCATGATGACCGCATTCCCCGCTGGCTGGCGCGCGCATACATCGCAGACGGCAACTATACCAAGGCCGAGTACACGCTGGTCGGTGCGATCACCGAGATCCCCGATTCGGTCGAGCTGTACTGCGAGCTTTCGCGCACCTATCTGGCGCAGGACAAGCTGCTTGACGCCGAGCGGATGCTCGGCCGCATCACCGACAACACCGTCCGCGCCGAAATCGAGCGTCTTCGTCCGGCTGCGCCGGTGCTCACGCCCGAAAGCGGCTACTACAGCGAGTATATTACGGTTTCTGCCTACGCCGCCAGCGGCCAGGTCTATCTGACGACCGACGGCGCGTTCCCCTCTCTGGACGCAGATG
>CAZPYW010000003.1:6618-22513 GCA_964590095.1 uncultured Oscillospiraceae bacterium
CTTGACGATCTGCCGCTGTTTACGGGTCTGCTCACCCTCAGCGCGCATCAGCTTGCCGGTGTTGACCTCACGCCAATTGCCTCGCTCACCACGCTGCGCACGCTTGATCTGTCCGGCTGCACGCTCTCGTCCTCCATGCTGGAGCTGATCGGGACGCTGCCCGAGCTGCGCAGTCTGAATCTGAGCCAGTGCGCCATCGACTCGATCAATGCACTGGTCGGTCTGACCGGTCTGGAATACCTGAACATCACTGACAACACGGTTTCTGACCTCACAGCCGTCTCTGCCATGACGCAGCTGGAAGAGCTGTATATCAGCAACAACCCCATCACCACCATCACCTATCTCAGCAGCTGTCCGGCGCTGCGCATTTTGTCGGCTGAAAGCTGCGGCATTGCAAAGCTCTCGCCGCTGGCCGACTGTACCGCGCTGGAAGAGCTGTATGCGGCAAACAACGCCATTGAGGACATTTCCGTCCTTTCCGGCTGCACCGCGCTGCGCGTGATCGACATCAGCTCGAATACCGTCAGCGATATCTCCATCCTGCCGCAGCTTCCCGAGCTGGTCAATTTCAAGGCAAACAACAACCAGATCACCGAAATCCCCGTTTTTGACGCCGAAACGTCAAAGCTGGTACAGTTCAGCGCGAACTACAATGAGATCACCGACGTCTCCGGTCTGGCCGGTCTGATCTATCTGAACTACGTCCGCGTGGACTACAATAAGGTGACGGACGTCTACTGTCTGAAGGATAATTTCTGTCTGATTCAGGTAGACGTGTGGGACAACCCCGTTGATACGGAAAAGTTCCAGGAGATGCAGGATCTCGGCATCATCGTCAACTACAACCCCAACTATGAACCCGAGCCCGACGAGGCCGCAGAAAGCTAAATGAATCAAAACCGGCATGACGAATATCGTCATGCCGGTTTTCTTCTGTCAATCATCTCTTACGCGCAAAACAGCACAGGAAAAGCCAAACGAGAACCAACGAATTGGTTCTCGTTTGCGTGCGTGTCAAAATGCTGTTTTACTTGCTCGAAAGCAGGGCGATACCCGCCTCAACGCGGCGGATGGTTTCTTCTTTGCCCAGCAGCGCAGCAAGCTCCGTCGCGCCGCCCGGGGTCGAGGGCTTGCCGGAAAGCGCCACGCGCAGCGGCCAGAGAATGACCGAGTTTTTGACCTCACGTGCGGCGGCCAGCTCGACCAGACGCGCGTAAAGCGCCTCATTCGTCCATTCCTCCTGCTCGCGCAGCACCGGAAGCAGTGCGTTCAGCGTTTCCAGCGAGTTTTCCAGATTCGTCTTGGACTTCTTGTGGACGTACAGCTCGGTGCTGTACTGCGGCAGGCTGTCGATAAAGTCCACCCGCTCAGGCAGGTCAGAGAGCACCTCGCAGCGCGACTGAACCAGCGCCGCAACGCTGTGCAGATCGACCTCCGGATTCCGGATGGCCTGGCGCAGCCACGGCTCGGCCTTTTCAAAGAACGCCTCGGGCGAGAGCTTCTTCATATACTCGGCGTTCATCCAGCGCAGCTTCTGAATGTCAAATACGGCGGGGCTTTTGGAAATACCGGCAATGTCAAACGCCTTTGCCAGCTCATCCAGCGTAAAGAACTCCTGCTCGGCAAGCTCGCCGCGCGGCGACCAGCCCAGCAGCGCCACATAGTTGAGCACGGCCTCGGTCAGATAGCCCTCATGGATGAGATCCTCATAGCTGGGGTCGCCGTGGCGCTTGGACATCTTGTGCTGCGCATCGCGCATGACGGGCGAGCAGTGGACATAGGTCGGAACCTCCCAGCCGAACGCCTGATACAGCAGATTATACTTCGGCGCAGAGGACAAATACTCACTGCCGCGCACCACGTGCGTGATGCCCATCAGATGGTCATCGACAACGTTTGCAAAATTATACGTGGGCAGGCCGTCGGATTTCAGCAGCACCTGATCCTCAAGCTCCTTGTTTTCCACCGTGATGTCACCGAACGACGCGTCATGGAACGTGGTGCTTCCCTCATGCGGGATGCGCTGGCGGATGACATACGCCTCACCGGCGGCCGCGCGCGCCTTTGCCTCGGCAAGGGGCAGCTCGCGGCAGGCGCAGACGTGCTTTTTGATCTGCTTCGGCTCGCTCTCTGCCTCAGCCTCCTCGTCCTCGTCGCCCTTCTGGCAGAAGCAGTAGTACGCGCCGCCCTTTTCGCACAGCAGCTCGGCGTATTTACCGAACAGGCCGCGGCGCTGTGACTGGACATACGGCCCGACAGGGCCGCCGACATCGGGTCCCTCGTCATGCGTCAGACCGCACTCGGCCATGGTCTTGTAGATCACATCGACCGCGCCCTCGACCAGTCTGCCCTGATCGGTGTCCTCAATGCGCAGGATAAACGTGCCGCCGTGGCTGCGCGCGATCAGCCAGGTATACAGCGCCGTGCGCAGGTTGCCGACGTGCATATAACCCGTGGGGCTGGGCGCAAAACGCGTGCGCACCGTGCCGTGCGGGATTTTTGCTTCCATTTCTTCAAAAAAATCCATTTGGATGTCCTCCGGTTTCATTTCTCTGTGATTCCAACCATAATATAATATATTTTCTTTCGTCCCGCGTCAATGCTTTCTTGCGAAATCCGTCCATATGTGGTAGAATACCATCAACTATGTAATATAGAGAAATTCTATCGATTCGAGGTTTTTCATCATGGAAGCGAAAAAACGTATTTTTTCCGGCATCCAGCCCAGCGGCGATCTGACACTCGGCTCATACATGGGCGCAATCAAAAACTGGGTCGCGCTGCAAAACGACTATGACTGCCTGTATTGCATCGTGGACATGCACGCCATTACGGTTCGACAGGTTCCGGCCGATCTGCGCCGCCGCACGCTTGAGCAGCTGGCACAGTATATTGCCTGTGGTCTTGACCCCGAGAAAAACATCATGTTCATCCAGAGCCATGTGCCGCAGCACGCCGAGCTGAGCTGGGTGCTCAGCTGCTATACCCAGTTTGGCGAGCTGAGCCGGATGACGCAGTTTAAGCAGAAATCCCAGCAGCACGCAGACAATATTACCGCCGGTCTTTTCACCTATCCGGTTTTGATGGCGGCCGACATTATGCTGTATCAGGCCGACCTTGTTCCCGTGGGTGAGGATCAGAAGCAGCACGTTGAGATCTGCCGCGACATAGCAGCGCGCTTTAACTACACCTATTCCGACACCTTCACCCTGCCCGAGCCGTTCATCCCCAAGATGGGCGCGCGCATCATGAGCCTTGGCGCACCGGAAAACAAGATGTCCAAGTCCGACCCCGACGGCTGCGTCTATCTGATGGACAAGCCCGAGGATATCATGCGCAAGTTTAAGCGCGCCGTGACCGACTGTGAGACGGCCGTCCGCTATGACCGCGAGAATAAGCCCGGCGTTTCCAACCTGATCACCATCTACTGCTCTGCCACCGGCAAGAGCATCGAGCAGGCCGAGGAGGAATTCGCCGGTCAGGGCTATGGCATCTTCAAGCCCGCCGTCGGTGAGGCCGTGGTCGAGCTGATGCGTCCCGTCCGCGAACAGGCGCAGCAGCTTCTGGGCGATAAGGCCTATCTGGAGTCGATCTACAAGACCGGCGCCGAGCGCGCCGCCCAGCTTGCCGAGCGCACGCTGCGCAAGGTATACAAAAAGGTGGGCTTCGTCGCCCGCTGATTGGAGAGAACAGTATGACAACAAACTTTGCGGTCAAAATGCTGATCGCGCTGGCTGTGTCGGCCGCGATTTCCTTTCTGACCACGCCGCTGGTCAAAAATCTGGCCTACAAGGTCGGTGCCATCGACGTGCCCAAGGATAACCGCCGGATGCACAAGGTTCCTACCCCGCGTCTGGGCGGCCTGGCCATTTTTCTTGCGTTTTTGCTGACGGTGCTGATCTTTGCCGACATTGACCGCCAGATGCAGGGCATCCTGCTTGGCTCGGTCATGATCGTCGTCCTTGGCGTACTGGATGACATCATGGCACTCAAGGCGCTACCCAAGCTGATCGTTCAGGTGGCCGCGGCGGGCGTGGCGGTCTATCACGGCTGCGTGATTCAGTTTTTCTCGAACCCCAACGTCTTCAGCGACGTGAGCTATGTCAATCTCGGCTGGCTTTCGGTTCCCATCACCATCATCTGGATCGTCGCCATCACCAACGCCGTCAACTTTATCGACGGCCTTGACGGACTGGCCGTCGGCGTTTCGGCCATCTCCACCGCCGCGCTGATCGTCATTGCGCTGCTGGTTTCCGAGACCAACATTGCCATGATTCTGGTCGCGCTGTTCGGCGCATGTCTGGGTTTTATCCCCTATAACATGAATCCGGCCAAGATCTTTATGGGCGACACCGGCGCGACCTTCCTTGGCTATATTCTGGCAACGCTTTCGGTAACGGGTCTGTTCAAGCTCTACGCCATCATCTCCTTTGCCGTCCCGTTCCTGATTCTGGGCGTTCCCATTTTCGACATCTGCTTCGCCTTCCTGCGCCGCATCGCCAGAGGGCAAAACCCCATGGTGGCCGACCGCGGACACGTCCATCACCGGCTGATCGACATGGGCTTTTCACAGAAGCAGTCCGTTGCCATCGCGTATATGCTGACGGCCATTCTGGGGCTGGCCGCCGTGCTGCTGACCTCGTCGGGTGAGCTTCGCGCCCTGATTCTGATCGGCGCGGTGTTTGTCGTCGGCGCAATCGGCATGCGCGTCATCTTTGGCTCTGGAAAAGAGCATAAGCAGACGCCGCATGACCCCACCCCCACCGAAGCGCAAACTGAGCAGGAGGAACAACATGGCAAAGCTTAAGGTTATGTCCGTTTTCGGCACCCGTCCCGAGGCCATCAAAATGGCTCCGCTGGTCAAAGAGCTGCAAAAGCACGACGAAATCGAAAGCATCTGCTGTCTGACCGGTCAGCACCGTGAGATGCTCGACTCGGTCATGCAGATTTTCGATCTCAAGGCCGATTACGATCTGAATATCATGGAGAAGCGCCAGACGCTTTCCACCATCACCACAAAAACGCTCCTTGGCATGGAGGACGTGCTTGCACAGGCAAAGCCCGATCTGGTGCTTGTCCACGGCGACACCTCCACCACCTTTGCCGGCGCGCTGGCCGCGTTCTATCATCAGGTCAAGGTCGGACACGTTGAGGCCGGTCTTCGCACCTGGGATAAGTACTCTCCCTTCCCCGAGGAAATGAACCGCACGCTTGTGGGCGACATTGCAGACCTGCATTTTTCTCCCACGGCGGCAAACGCCGAAAATCTGCGGCGTGAGAGCATCATGGGCGATGTGTTCATCACCGGCAACACTGCCATCGACGCAATGAAATACACCGTCCGCGCGGACTACGTCTTCCCCACCGCGCTGCTTAACACGCTTGACTTTGAAAACCGCCGCATTCTGGCCGTCACCTGTCACAGACGGGAAAATTATGGCCAGCCCATGCACGACATCATGCACGCGATTCTGCGCATTGTCGAGGAAAACCCCGACGTTGAGGTGGTCTATCCGGTGCATCTGAGTCCCGTCGTGCGTGAGTGCGCGTTCCCCATTCTGGGCAATCACCCGCGCATCCATCTGATTGACCCGATCAACGTTGAAGAAATGCACAATCTCATCGCGCGCTGCTTCTTCGTCCTGACCGACTCCGGCGGATTACAGGAGGAAGCGCCCGCGCTTGGTAAGCCCGTGCTCGTCATGCGCCGTGAGACCGAGCGTCCCGAGGCTGTGGCCGCCGGTACGGCAAAGCTGACCGGCGTTGACGGCGAGACCATTGTCTCAATGGCAAACGAGCTGCTGCGCGACCCCAATGCCTACGCCAAAATGGCGAAAGCCGTCAACCCCTATGGCGACGGCAACGCCTGTCCGCGCATCGCGCAGGCGATTTTGTGGCACTTTGGCCTGTGCGACACACGACCGGCCGATTTCGGCTGAAACTCCGCTAAGATGAGCAGAAAGGAGCGCCGCTTTGGATAAAAAGAAAAACGATCAGAAGACGACCATGATCGTGTCGCTTGCCGCCGCGGCGTTCGTGCTTCTGCTTGTCACGGTCTTTGTCTTTGTGCGCCAGAGCAGCACGCATGACCCCATTTTGCTGCCCGAACCGACGCAGCAGCCGGATGCAGAAGAAGTCGAGGAACCGGCCGACGTCTTTGCGCAGGTTTCCCCCGAAAATGTACAGAGCATCCTTTCGATGCTCACAAGGCCGCTGTCCTATCACCAGACGCTGCGTCTTACCGTTGCCTCCGGCACGGTTGCGCGTGAGCAGACGGTCGATGTCTGGCGCAGCGGCGCGCTGAGTCTGGTGCGCAGCACAGACGTCTATGGCACGCGCAGCTGCCTGAGTGACGGACAGACGCTCTATGTCTGGTACGATGACGACAGCGAGCACGTTGAGCAGCTCACGCTGGACGGCACGATCGATCTGGACGATCTGAGCGGCGTTCCCAGCTATGAGGCGCTTCTTACTCTGCCGAAAAGCCGGATTCAGCAGGCTGACTACGTCATGCTTGAGGATCAGGGCACGCAGTGTGTCTTCATCGCCTATCTGGAAAGCGGCGTGCAGCATTACTACTGGGTCAGTCTTGACAGCGGTCTGCTTTGCAGACAGACCATGCTGCGCGAGGACCAGCCCATCTACACCGCAGAGCAGACCGCCTATGAGGCGTTTATGAGCACGGATGAAGCGCTGAGCGGCGTTTTCGTCCTCCCCGACGGCACGCAGCCGTTTGCTACAGAAGAATAAACGCCGCCAGCGTCAGAAGCACGCTGAGGCTGTCGTCCTCATCCCCATCGATCAGCAGCAGAAGCAGAATCAGCAGCACAAGCAGATCGCCCGTCTCCATTCCCCTTGGCAGCAGGCGCGCAAGAACGTGCTCCTGTCGACCGGCTGTGTGCTGCGGCGCACCGGCAGACGCAGGCATACATTCCGCACGCTCTGCTGCAATGGGCGCATGCTCCTGCACCACCGGCGCACTGTTTACCACCTCGCGCCGGTAGCTTCCATCCGGATTCGGAATATATCGGTGATACACAACATCCCCCCGCCTCATGAGTGTCCGTCGCCGCGGCTGCGCAGGGCGTAGCCCGCCAGATGTGACAGCCGCGCCACCTGCATCGCACGGTCGATCTTTTCGCGGCGGCTCGGCTTTAAAAACGGCTTGAGTGCGTTCAGCAGATTTTCCTCCCGCGCATCAAGCTTCCCCGCCTGCCTGAGCAGCTGCGCCACCGGCTCACGCAGCATCCCCTGTACCGGCGGCGCGTCATCCGTTTTCGCGTTTTCCTCTGCTTCCGGTTTTCCCTCCGGCGGCGCGCCCAGACCCAGCGCCTGCGCCATGCGCATGATCTGTTCCATCTGCGCGGGGTCTGAGAGTACCGACTGGAGCTTTTCCTCCAGTCCCTCCAGCTCTTCCATCCCGCTCGCCTACTTTCGGTTGATCCGGTCGACCAGCTCTGCCGCCTCCGGCGTCTGCATGACCGGCTCCATCAGCTTTTTCGCGCGTGCATAGTCTCCCGACTTTACGGCGGCTGCCGCCTGACGCAGTGCCGCGCCGCCGTCGCGGTTCAGCAGCCCAAGCAGTTGCTGCCCCTCTTTTGTGCCAAGCACGCGCTGTATCTGCTGCGGCGTAAACGAAAAGCCGCCGTCTGCGTGCTTTGCGCCCTGTTCGTTTTCCATGCAAGTTCCCTCCCTGTGCAGCGTTTCCTGCCCTATTCTATGCAGCGGCATGGCCGCAGGTGATCGTTTTGAAAATTCTCGTCCTTTCTGACTCACATCGCTGTCTCGGTAATATGTATGAGGCTGTGGAAAAAGAAATGCCGCAGCTTGTGCTCCATCTGGGTGACCATCTGTCTGATGCTGAGGATCTGGCGAATGCCTTTGATAACCTCGACTTTCTCTACGTCCCGGGCAACTGCGACTTTTCCACCCAGGCAAGGCCGTCCATCCTGACCGAATGCGCCGGAAAGCGCATTTTTCTGACCCACGGCCACCTGTTCGGCGTCAAGTCCGGAACGGCAAGGCTGTTGCTTGAGGCGCGGCGGCTCGGCGCGGACATCGCGCTGTTTGGCCACACGCACCAGCCGTTCTGCGCACGCGAGCCGGACGGTCTGTGGGTCATGAACCCGGGCGCGTGTTCCTCATTCCGCGCAAGCTATGGCGTGATTGAGATCAGCGACGGTGAAATTTCCTGTTCGCTGCACCGCCTTGACTGAGCGCTCCCATTCATCCGACTTTTCATGGAGGTAAATTATGCTTCTTGCAATTGATATCGGCAACTCCAATATTGTCATCGGCTGCATGGAAAACGGCGTGATCTTAAATGAGATCCGCATTGCAACCGATCTGGTCAAGACATCCGACCAGTACTGCATGGATCTGAAAAACGCACTGACTCTGTATGACATTGACGCCTCCGGCTTTGAGGGCGCGATCATTTCCTCGGTCGTGCCGCCGCTTCTGAACTCGTTTCAGACCGCGGTGCTCAAGCTGACCGGTAAGCGCCCCATGGTCGTTGGCCCCGGCATCCGGACGGGACTCAACATCCAGATCGACAGCCCCAACCAGATCGGAAGCGATCTGATCGTGGCCGCAGTTGCCGCGCTGAAGGAATACCCCGCGCCGCTGATGATCATCGACATGGGGACAGCCACGACCATCTCGGTCATCGACCAGAAGCGCACGTATATCGGCGGCTGCATCTGCCCGGGCGTCCGCATCTCGGCCGAGGCGCTCAGCGCGCACGCCGCGCTCCTGCCCGGCATCAATCTGGAGGCGCCGCGCCGCGCCATCGGCAAAAACACCGCCGACTGTATGCGCAGCGGCGTCATGCTGGGCGCAGCCGCCATGCTTGACGGCCTGATCGAGCGGATGGAGGCCGAGCTTGGCCAGCAGGCAACCGTTGTCGCAACAGGCGGCATTTCCCGCTTCGTCATCCCCATGTGCAAACGCGAGATCACCTATGACCGGAATCTCCTTTTGAAGGGACTGGAGATTCTTTATCGCAACAACAAAAAATAAGCGCGCTGCGCGCAAAAGGATACGATCGAATGGAGCATTATGCACCTGACCAGACCTTCCTTTCAGGTCGAAAGCTAAAGGCGCTGGCAGCAGACCTGCCAACGCCCTTTTTCCTCTATCACGCCGAAGGCATTCGTGCGCGCGCAGCGCGTCTGGCTGACGCCTTTTCCTTCACACTCGCGTTCCGGCAGTATTTTCCCGTCCATCTTTGTCCGTGTGCTGCGCTTTTGACGCTCCTGCGCGAAAGCGGCTGCGGCGCAGCCTGCCGCACGCGGGGCGAGCTTGCGCTTGCCGCGCAGACCGGCTTTACCGGCCGCGAGATTCTCTACAGCGGGCTGGACGCACCTGACTGCGACTGTATCCGCATCATCGACGACTTTTCTCTCCTGACCGAAGCGCCGCCAAAATGGGCGCTTCTGCGCTATAACCCCGGCGGCAAGCTGACAAGAGATGGCCGCGTCCTCTGCGCCCTTGACCGCCAGCGGACGGGCATGGGAAAGGACGCGCTGCTGAAAACTGCTGCGCTGCTGAAAAGCTATGGCGTGCAGTCGATCGGCCTGTGCTTTTCCGGCGCAGTGAATGAGCTCTCTCCGGCTTATCTGCCGGCTGTGGCTGAGCTACTGTTCACACTGGCACTTGAGCTGCACACGCAGCACGGCATTACGCCGGACTGCTGCTGTCTGGGCGACGGGCTTGGCGTTTCGCTGCGTCCGCAAGCTGCGTCGCCGCAGGTCGAGGATGCCGCGCAGCAGATCGAGGCGCTCAGCCGCCAGCTTCTGCATCCGGCGGGACTGGGTGACATGCCGCTTTATACGGCGCTTGGCCGGTGGCTGCTTGCGCCGGAGGCGATTTTCCTCACGCGTGTACGCGCGGTCAAGCCACGCACGCCGCCGCTGCTCATCACCGACGCCGCCATGTCGCAGTTCCCCGAATCGGTGCGCACCGCAAACGCCCACCATATCAGCATCTGCGGCAAGACCGCCATCGACGGCCGCGCGGTCTGCGACGTGGCCTCCCTGCCCGAGCTTCAGCCCTTTGCCGCGCGCTGCGTTCTGCCGCCTGCAAAGGCGGGCGATCTGCTGGTCTTTCACACCGCGGGCTGCGTCGCGTCCAGCTATACGCCAGCCGGCGGCTTCCCGCCCGCTGCGCAGTATCTTCTGCTGCCGGACGGAAGCGTACAGTCCCTTACGCCTACAGCATGGTGAAGACCAGCACCAGACACACGGCACAGCAGACGCCGATTCCCAGCGTGACAGCCGTCTCCACCGCCCTGTATACCTCGCGCAGGAGCCGTCTGCGTGCGCGATGCGCTGCGCTGCGGCGCGGCGCTGCGATACAGCGATTCATTTCGATCACATTGTTTGCGTACATATTTCGTTCCTCCTGTCATGTTCTATTATGGTTATACACGATGACACGTCCAATAAATCGGACTTTATATGCAGAAAGGAGAAAAATATGATCAAGGAAACCTTCTATTTTCCCTCAAACGGCGCAGGCCGTATTCACTGCTGCAAATGGCTGCCCGATGCACAGCCAAAGGCCGTTGTCCAGCTGGTTCACGGCATTGCCGAGCACATTGGCCGCTATGACGACTTTGCAGGCTTTTTGACCGAGTACGGCTATGCCGTTGTGGCTGATGACCACATGGGACACGGCGGCTCGATCGAGGGCGGCACTGCGGGCTATTTTACGGGCGGCTGGATGGCCGCGGTGGCCGATCTCAAGACGCTGCGCGACAAGACTGCATCCGAATACCCCGGCATTCCGTACTACATGCTGGGACACAGCATGGGCTCATTCCTGCTGCGCACTTATCTCTACACCTATCCCGACACCATTGAGGGCGCGATCATCTCCGGCACCGGCTGGGAGTCGCTGAGCAAGGTAAATGCCGGTCTTCTGGTCTGCGGCATTGAGGCAAAGCGCCTTGACCCCACCAAAACAAGCCCCCTGATCAGCAAGCTCCTTTTCGGCGCGTACAATAAGCCCTTTGCGCCGGTGCGCACAAAAAGCGACTGGATCTGCTCGGTTGAAAGCGTCGTTGACGCGTATGAGGCCGACCCGCTTTGCGGCTTTGACGCAACCATCGGTCTGGCACGCGACATGCTGACCGGCATCCGGATGAACGAGCTGCCCGAGAATCTGGCCAAAATGGACAAGACGCTCCCCGTTCTGTTCGTCTCCGGCGCGAAGGACCCCGTTGGCAATATGTCACGCGGTGTCCTGGCATGTATCGACGCGTTCAAGCGCAGCGGCCTGCGCAGCATCAGCATCAAGCTCTATCCCGACGGACGGCACGAAATGCTCAATGAGTCCAATAAGGATGAGGTCTATCAGGACATTCTGGCCTGGCTTCAGGCGCGATAAGCGACGCAAATCGGGCGCACGACTCAAAAAAATGCCAAAAAACAGTTGCAGCCTCTTGGAATCATGTTCCAAGAGGTTGCATTTTGTTTCCGTTTCTGATATAATGTGTACAGTTTTGTAACCAATGAAAGGAGCTGACCGGCATGAACAAACGTTGGCTGCGCGTGCTGCTGACACTGCTTGCAGTGCTTCTCGCCTCCACCGTGACCGCTTTTGCAACGGACGGCAATGCGTCCGACGGCTGGTATGACGATCTGGATTTAAGCGGACAGATCGACTCCACGGATGATGCTGTGTTTGAACCGCCTGTGCAGGTCTTCACGGACGTTGCACAGGGCGACTGGTATTATGATGATGTGATGGCGCTGTACAGCGCCGGTGTGGTCAATGGCTATGCGGACAATTCCTTCCGTCCCGCCGACCGTGTCACAACCGGCGAAGCGTTAAAGATGGTACTGCTGGCCGCGGGCTACCCCACGCCCGAGGCAGTTGCCTCACACTGGGCGCGCGGCTATTTGAATCTTGCGCTGGATGAGGCGCTGATCGCGCGCGGTGAGATCACCGATCTGGACATTGGCATTACGCGCCAGCTGGTCGCCAAGGTCGCGGCAAACGCGCTTTTGCTGACGCGTGAGTCTGAACAGAGCGTTTTTGTTGATACCAACGACGACTATAT
The DNA here is from genome assembly GCA_964590095.1 of uncultured Oscillospiraceae bacterium. Taxonomy (GTDB): domain Bacteria; phylum Bacillota; class Clostridia; order Oscillospirales; family Oscillospiraceae; genus CAG-170. Next base: position 18,689 of record CAZPYW010000003.1, read on the forward strand.
TCAGGCGCTTTATGAGGCCGGTATCGTAAACGGCTACGCCGACAATACCTATCGTCCCAGACAGACACTCGAACGCGCGGAGCTTGCCGCCATTGTCCACCGGATCTATAACTACGTAAATGCCAGATACAACGACGTGACCTCGTCCACGGACATCACGCTCCGCACGACCGAGGCCGGTATCTCATTTATCAAATCTGCCGAGGGCTTTGCCGAAAAGCCTGCATGGGACTATCAGCAGTATTCCGTCGGCTACGGCTCGAAGTGCAATAAGGACGACTATCCGAACGGCATCACCCGTGAAGAGGCCGATCTGCTGCTGCGCCAGCACATCGCCAAAATTGAGTTGGAGCTGAACGCGTATGAGGAGAAAAACAATCTGCGCTTCTCCGGCAACCAGTATGATGCGCTGGTCTCCTTTACCTACAACACCGGCTCGTCCTGGATGCGCTCGTCCCGCATGAATACATACATCAAATCCGGCGTCTACACCGACAACGAGCTTGCCAGTGCCATGGGCATCTGGTGTCATGTGGGCACAAAAAATGAGATCTACACCGGTCTGATCTCGCGCCGCATTCAGGAGCTGAAGATTTTCCTCTATAACGACTATTCTGCCACCGACAGCGGCTTCTGCTATGTCATTTTTGAGACAGACAAGGGCGAGCTTGAGGCTGACGTTGCCGTCTACCGCAGCGGCTCTCCGCTTGACCCCTACTTCACCGCAAGCGCCAACGGCGAGATTTTTGACTGCTGGGCAGCCGACAACGGACAGTATTACCGCCAGGGCAGCATTGTAAGCAGCAATCTGAAGCTGCACGCCGTCTGGCAGACGGCAGGTGCCGCGTGGAGCGGCGGCGCAACCGACTCCGGCGTCAGCAGTGATCCGACCGGCGGCAGTGCAACCGGCGGTGACACGACTCCCACTGACCCCACAGGCGGCGACACATGGAGCAACGAGAACCCGTGGGACGGCACGACGACAGACGACGACAGCGAGAGCTGGGACGAGGAAGCCTGGCGCGAGGGCTGGAACTGAAACACGAATTATCGCACATAAGTCCAAATTATCGGACAGATGAGCTGGTATACTGGCTACAGAAATCAGGAAGAGGTGCTGTAGCATGGAATATACCGTCAAATATGTCCGCGATCACGTTGAGGTCTACGCCGCAGGCGGATGCTTTCTCTTTTCCGCCGACAGCATGGCGGAAGCCAACGCCCTATTGGAGGAGCAGGCATGAATATTCAGATTTTCGGTAAGAGCAAATGTTTTGACACGAAAAAAGCGGAGCGCTGGTTCAAAGAGCGGCGCATTCACTATCAAAGCGTCGATCTGCTGCGCTATGGCATGTCCGGCGGTGAATTTGACAGCGTTCTGCGCGCCGTGGGCGGCGTGGACAAGCTGATCGACTGGGACAAAAAGGACTCGCAGATCGATCTGATGCGCTATATGGACGACGCGCGCGCCAAAGAGGACAAGGTATTTGACGACCCGAAGCTTCTGAAAACGCCAATCGTCCGCAACGGCAAAAAGGCCACCGTGGGCTATTGTCCCGAGGTCTGGGAGACCTGGGAATAACGACAGACAAGCGCCGCGCAGAAATCTGCGCGGCGCTTTTGCGTCCTGCGTCATCGGTTCACAGACATTCCCCTTCGTTCTCTGTATCCCTGCATAATGCCGCTCCCCTACCTCACGCAGCATATTGCGCAGTTTGTCCGCATAGGTATGGAGCAGAGCATATAAGGAGGCGGTAACGTGGAGGAACGCACAATTTATGAGCAGATCAGCCGGCGTACCGACGGCAATGTATATATCGGCGTAGTCGGGCCTGTACGGACGGGAAAATCAACCTTTATTAAGCGGTTTATGGAGCAGCTTGTCCTGCCGAACATGGAAAACGTCTATCGGCGTGAGCGCGCAAAGGATGAGCTGCCGCAGAGCGGCTCAGGCAAGACCATCATGACGGCTGAGCCGAAGTTCGTGCCCGAGGAAGCGGTCGAGATCTGTCCGGACGGAAAAAGCCGCCTGTCGGTGCGGCTGATCGACACGGTCGGCTATATGGTAGACGGCGCGATCGGCGCAGATGAGGACGGTCAGCCGCGCATGGTCACAACGCCCTGGGCAGATGAACAGATTCCCATGACGCAGGCGGCCGAGCTTGGCACAAAAAAGGTGATGGACGATCACAGCAGCATCGGCATTGTCATGACGACCGACGGCACGATCACGGACATCCCGCGCGCAGATTATGCCACAGCTGAGGCGCGTGCCATCACGGATATGCAGGCAACCGGAAAGCCGTTTATCGTGCTGGTCAATTCAGAGGACCCGAACGGCGCAGCGGCGCAGGCACTGCGCGAGGAGCTTGCCGCGCGCTATGGCGTCAGCGTGATGGCGGTCAACTGTCTGAGCATGTCGGGCGATGCAATTGTATCCGTTCTGGAGCAGCTGCTGTGTGAGTTCCCTGTCACCGAGCTGCGCTTTTTCCTGCCGCGCTGGGTCATGGCGCTGCCGGATGCACACCCGATCAAGGGCGGTCTGTATCAGAGTATGCTTTCCGCGCTCTCCGGCGCCGGAAAAATCCGTGAGGCAGAAGCCGCGGCGCAGAAGCTTTTGGAGCTGGAACAGGTTGAGCAGCTGCACGTGACGGACGCCGATCTTGGAAGCGGCGTGATCAGCTGTACGCTGGATATCCCGCAGGCGCTGTTTTATCAGACGCTCAGTGAGGAGAGCGGCTTTGCCGTACACAATGACGCGGAGCTGATGACGCTCCTCAAATCTCTCTGCACGGTCAAGACAGCATATGACAAGGTCGCAGACGCACTGGATCAGGTGCGTGCAACGGGCTATGGCATCGTCATGCCCAGCGCCGATGAAATGCAGCTGGAAACGCCGCAGATCGTCCGCAAAAACGGCAGCTATGCCGTCCGGCTGCGCGCCAGCGCGCCCTCCATCCACATGATGCGCGCGGATATCCAAACCGAGGTCAGTCCCATGGTCGGGGACGAACGCCAGTCAGAGGATCTGATTCACTATCTGCTGAGCGAATATGAAACTGACGCGGAAAAGCTGTGGCAAAGTAATCTGTTTGGAAAAACGCTGTTTGATCTGGTCAGCGACGGCCTGAACGCCAAGCTGCGCCATCTGCCCGAGGATGCCTGCATGAAGCTGCGCGACACGCTTACGCGCGTGCTGAACGAGTCCAGCCGCGGACTGATCTGCATAATTCTCTAGTCCGGTGCAGATACTGAGGAAAACAGACGAAAGAGGCGATCCGCTTGCATAAAAAAGAGCCGCAGGGCTTCCCCTACGACCCGACGCCGATGAACCACCATTTTTCCGGTGAACCGGAGGACTGCTTTGACCTGGTCAACCGGTATGGAACGTATGAGGTACAGCGCACGGCCGACACGGAAAATCCCTTCCCTGCCATCGCGCAGGGTCTGCCCAAAAACCGGAAGCCCAGACAGACAAAAACGCAGCAGAACTGATACGGCGCAGCACGGTTTGTAAACCCTGCATGCTAGATACGCAAAAATGGGACGGCGATTGCCGTCCCATTTTGAGACTGCCGAAAAACGCCATTGTCGTTTTTCGGCAAAAGGTTTACAGCCTGCTGCGCGCAGAATCAGGCCGCCGCAGGTGGCCTGATTCCACACTTGCTGGCTGCGCAGTATTTTTGTCCACGTACACGCCGCGGCCAAAAATGGATTAAAATCCATTCGCGTCTGCGGACGCGAACTCTGCGAGGCTTTTTGAAATGCTGAAAATGGGACGGCGACTGCCGTCCCATTTTTTTGTTTCATTACAGGAATTTTGCG
>CAZPYW010000004.1:0-22207 GCA_964590095.1 uncultured Oscillospiraceae bacterium
CCTATGTCTCTGGGAAGAAGTAGGCAAAGCCATTATACAGTCCATCGGACTCGGCGGCGCGGAAGACATCGATCGCGCCCTTATTATAAATATAAAGATAGGCGTATTCCAGCTGCACATCGTACAGATATGTGCCGTCTGCCTCGTCGATCATCGTCCACGCGTGGTCATTGTCGGCGCGGCTTTCATGTCCGGCGACAACATAGGCCTGATAGCCCAGTCTGCGCGCACAATACATAAACAGCGCCGCAAAGCAGTAGCAGTTGCCCTTCCCCTGTCGCAAAAAGGCCTCGGCGGCCTCCTGCACCCAGTCGGTCGTTCCCGCTGCGTAGTGCTCCATGGAAATGTAGGTATAGTTGTCGCGGATGTAATCATAGCAAAGCCGCAGTCGGTCAGCCGCAGGCAGCTGCCATTCTGCGCCGCACGCCGCAAACAGCGACGCGACACCCTCATCCAGCGCTTCACTGCCGCCGGTATAGCGTCCGTCCACGCCAAAGGTCAGATAGCCCTCGCTCCCGCCGGCAAGCAGCGACAGGTCGTCCTGCACCAGATACAGCGCATCCGCATCCTCATACAGCCCCGCCTCGGGCGATGCGAGCAGATAGGCGCTTTCGCCGGTGTGATAATACAGCTGCTCACCGCAGCGGTTGACACCGGCGGCAAATGGGAACAGGCTTCCATCTGTCTGCACATAGACATGCCCGCCGTCAACAGCCGCAAGCCCCGCATCCGTCAGCGGCGTGCCGTCTTGATAATAATACGCCTTGCCGTCCTGCGCGTAAATGCCGTCGGGGATCAGCGCAGGCTGTGTTTTCTCTGCTTCCTCCCCTGTCGGCGCAGACGCCGACGCACCGGTCTGCGGCGCAGGCGCGGCGGGCGGCGTTTCGGGCAGCGCGGGAAGCTCCTGCACCGGTTCGGCTGCACACGCACAAAGCAGTGCCAGCTGCGCCAGCACAAGCAGCAGGGATAAGATCCGTTTCATCAGGGTCATGTTACTCCTTTGGAAAAGGCCGGTCAGTTGCACGCATGGACGTAATGCGTCAGTCTGCGTGCCGTTTTACTTTGTGATCGATTCTAAAACCATATCCGCCGTGCGGACAGTAAGCGCCTGCATTGTCTGCCGCAGCGCGGCGCAGTCTGCGCCCTCCGGATAGACGGCGCTGACGCACCACAGCGTACCGGACAGCTCATACAGCCGCACCTCAGCCTCAACGGCTGGTGCGCCGCCATAGGCCGCCGCCGTCAGCTGCACCTGATACAGCTCATCCGTGTCGGTCACGATCTCGGCGCTGATGTCCGCAGTGGCGGGTGCAGCATAATAATATGCCTGCAGCGCGCCCTTGCAGATGCGCTCAAGCTCTGCCGATTTCAGCAGCTTTCTTGAGGTTCCAAGTTCCTGCACATCGATGCGCGCGCTGCCGTCGCCGTCCAGCGGCACAAAGGATGACAGCTGCGCCCCCGCCGTGTATGCAAGCGCGTCCTCAGCATACGCCGTGATCAGCTGGTTCGATGCCAGCAGCACGACCGTGCCGTCAAAGGGCGGCTGATAGACCGTCGCATCCTGCTGCGGCACATCGTCCGCCGCAGCATCGTCCGGCAGGCCGGACTGGCTGTCCTGCGCGGGCGATGCATCCGGCTGCGCGGGGTTCTGTGCAGACTGGGCAGGCTGTTCCTGCTCGGGGGAAAGGCTTTTGACCTGTCCGATGATCAGCACGACCGTACCGGCCAGAAGCAGCACGATCAGCGCCATGATCAGATAGGGCATATTGCGCTTGAGAAAGCGCGCGGGTGTCATTTTTCGTTCCTTTGCCATACGCTCACCCTCCCTGGCTCAAACGCTCAGGCTCCTGCGTCCGGCAGTACAGCGGAAACGCGTTTCTGTCCTGTGAAAACAGGATGATCGACTTCATGTCGCGGTAGAGTACCTCGGGCGTGGCATAGATCAGACCATCGTTGCCGGTATCGGTCTTGCGCAGCTGATCCCAATCGCTGTAGCGGCTGGGGAGCACATAGGGGTCTGCCACCAGGAACAGTCCCTTTCCGTCAACCTCCTGATAGTCGCACAGCACCATATAGTGCTCATGGCTGGTAAACGCGCCCGCGACCACGTGGATGATGGCCAGATAGCCCTGCTCTCCGATCTGCTCTGCCAGCGTGTCCATATCGACCGCCGCTTTTTTATAGATGGTGGGCGCTTCCAGCGTGGTGCCGTAGCGCTCATACTCCAGATTGCGGTAATAGCTGGAGATGCCTTCAAAATACTCATTCGGCAGACCGTAGCTGACCGGATAATCATCCTGTAACGCATAGGTGCGCATCCAGCGGGGCGTGATCTCGACCTTGTGATAGGTGGAAAACACCATGGCTGCGCAGGCGCAGCCGCAGCCGCGATCCTTCAGCGTGGCGCCGTTGCCCTGGAACTCAAAGATCTCGCCCGCCCAGTCGGGGTCGGTCTGGGCAAAATAGTACATGTTGTCCGTCTGGCCGTTTCGGGACACCGTCCCATACGTGCCGGTGCTGGTCAGACGGTATTTGTACGCCGCCTCGATGTCATGCCGCATATCCTCGCTCAGACTGGGCAGCTGTGCAAGCAGCCAGACCGTCAGCTCGTCAATACAGGCGCTTTTTCCCTCAAGACCGCAGAACATGTAGATCGTCTCCATCAGCGCCGCCAGATGATCGTCAAAATACGTCTCGACCGGCTCATCCGCGCGCACCTGCGTGTAGGTGACAAACTCATTGTTGGGATACGTCTTGTCCGAGTAGAGCTGGCGTTTGATCTGCGCGACGCGCGCATCCGACTGCCCGGGCAGGATGGCGTATTCCGAATTTTCGTACCGCTCGATCACATAGCGCGGAAGCAGCACACGCTGAAACGCCACGCCCTCATACGAAAACGTGCTGCTTCCCAGCACCATTGGCTGCCGCATGGCGGCAAGGATCTGGTCGGTATAGGCCTCCTGCGCGGCAAAAACGGGCGCACAAAGCCCCAGCAGAACCGCCAGCAGCAGGCAGACGGCAACCGTGCGCGAAAGCGGATGTTTCATATCGGGCTCCTTTACTGTGTGGACATCACGTCGTAGACGCTCTCCGTTCCGTCGGTGTCTCGATAGGTGTAGACGGTAAACCCGTCATAGTACAGCTCGCCGTCCTCGCCGTCGCCAATGCACGAGGAGGCATAGCTGCTGTCATTCGGCTGGCCGATCGCGTCGATCAGTACACTCAGCGGCTCACCCTTCATGCTTTCGGCCGTTTCCAGCGCACCTGCGTCCTTGCCGCAGGCGCAAAGCGTCAGCAGCAGCGCAAGCGTCAGCAGCAGCGCGAAAATCCGTTTTTTCATAGTATCCTCCTAAAATTCGCTGTAGATGAAGGCCACGCCGCCCGCGTCCATACAGAGCCAGACGACGAAAATGGCCGCCGCCAGCAGCGCGCACGAAAGCGCCAGCGTGTACCAGTGAGAAAAGACGAGCGCCTTAATCTGCGCGCCAAAATTCTGTAATCGCCTGGTCAACGGCAAGCCACCCCTTCCATCCAAGATGCATCGTGTCGCAGAGGAAATACGGCTCATATTCCTGTGCCGTCAAATCCAGAAGCGTCACATTGTCGTACTGCGCGGCAATCTGCCGCACGTTTTCGTAGTATTCGCTCCGCCGTTCGGCGGTAAAGCCGGTGTAATCGCTCCACTTGCCGTTCATCGGCACATGGACAAACAGCACATCCAGCTGCTTGGCGCGGCACACGTCAAACAGACAGCGAAGATCGTCATACTCGGGCGAGGATGCATAGCTGAGCGAAGCGTCCTTCCCCTCCTGCTGGGCAAGACGGCGGCCGATATAGGTGTCGTAGTAGCCGTCCTCCATATAATAGTCGTTCCCCGTCACCATCTCGGCGGCCTGCGCCAGCGCGGCGGCCTCCTCGGCCTGCCAGTCAATCTGGTCTGATTTTTCAGCCGTCTGCGGCTGCGCCGCGGCAATGGCTCTGCGCGCAGTCATCATGTCGCGCGTATCCAGCAGCCAGCCGGACAGCGCCGCATACGGCGCAAGGAGCGTCTGGGCAAGGGTGTTTTCCTCGGCCACGGCTTTGCTCATCAGACCGGCGGCCGTGTGCGTCTGAAGCTCTGCGCCATATTGCGCATTGTACTCTTCGATCAGCTCCTGCACGCGCGCGGCAAGATACCGCCGGCTCTCATCCGGAAGCGTCTCGTCCGACAGAAGCGAGAGCATCTGCTGCTCGGAAAAATTGGCCATAAACAGGTCGGGCGCGATGCCGTCTGCAACATACGACTGCGGCGCGGTGATCAGCACGACCTGCTTTCCTCTCAGGCTCTCACCCGAGGCGGCGATGGCCATCGCGTGGACAAGCGACTGGCACGAGCCGCGCCCGATCAGATCGACCTGAAAGCCACAGCGCGCACCGGCAAAGAAATTGGCCGGATGTGTACAGATCTCGGTCGTTTTCAGCTCACTTGAGCCAAAGATGGTCAGCGTATCAGGCTGTTCGGCGGCCGTCTTCATCAGATACTCGCCCGTGATTTTTTCCGCAATGGGGTCATTTCCCAGCGACGCGGGATACGCCGGCATGGTCTTTTCCACAACGAGCCGCACCAGTCCCAGCGCCAGCACCGCTGCAAGCAGACAGGCAAGCAGCCGCAATAAAAGCTTCCGCATCGCTTACTCGATCAGATCCGCGATCATGGCGGGGGTGGCAATATCCTCACGCGAGAGGTTCGCAACGTCCAGCTGCGCGCCAAGCTCTTCCAGCTGCACCAGCAGCTCAACCAGACCAAACGAGTCGAGGATGCCCTCTTCAAACAGCTCGGTGTCGGGCGTGATCTCGCCCTCATCCGCGCCGGTGATCTCATTGAGACATGCGATAATTTTTTCCGTCAATTCCGTCATTTCGGTTTCCTCCTAAATCAGTCTTCCCGAGAAGATCAAAAGTCCAAAGCTGAACAGATGGAACGTCAGCAGCATCAGCCAGACGGCTGCCTTTTTGTTCTTTTTCAGCTGCTTAAAGCGCTTGCTTCGCGTATCCAGCACGTCATTGAGACACATCAGCGCGCCGTGATATGCACCATAGATCAGATATGCGGGCGTCAGCCCATGCCACGCGCCCATCAGGAGCATTGTGATAAAATAGCCGATGTATGAGCTGGTGCGGCGACCCTTGAACCACTTGCCGCGCAGCGCCGCCATACAGAAGCGCGTGTAGACATAGTCGCGCAGCCAGGTTGAAAGCGAGATATGCCACCGCGCCCAGAAGTCCTTCATGTCAAGGCTGAGGAACGGGGCGTTAAAGTTATCCGGCTGCGCAATGCCCAGCAGATACGCCGTGCCGACGGCCATGCGGCTGTAGCCGGCAAAGTTAAAGAACATGAAAAACGTGTAGCCGTACATGTACGACAGCGTGGGCAGAAATCCGCTTTCCGGCAGCGGCGAGAGCCAATACTGCCAGATGAGGCTGCCGACGACAAAGTTATAAAATGCGCCGGTCATCAGCCGCCAGACGCCCTCACGCAGCAGTAGGCGGTATTCTGTCCCTGTGCGCGTGGTATGCAGGTCTGCCGCAAAGCGGCGGTAGCGGTCAAGCGGACCGGATGAGAGCGAGGGGAAAAAGAGAATAAAGCAGCTCGCATCCCAGAAATTCAGCTCTTTGATGTGGCCATCATAGATCTCAATCAGAATCTGCGCCGCGCGGAAGGACATATAGCTGATGCCCAGCAGCGACAGCGCCCGCAGCGGCTCGACCCAGAGGGCAAGCTTGACCGCGAGCAGCGGCGCAAGACTCAGCACCAGCGCCAGCCACAGAAGCGGCCGCTTTGCCGTATGGGCGCGCACGCGCAGATAGCCAAAGCCGAGCGCCATCTGCCACAGCCAGAAGCCAAGCAGCGTCAGCAGCTTTACCGGCGTGTCGAAGATCAGCACCAGCATCACCGCCGACACAAGCAGCACGCACACGCGCAGGTTTTTTCCGCGCAGCCCCAGCCAGACGGCGGGAATCAGCGCGAGCAGTAGTACCAGAAAAAAGTCAAGGCCGCTAAAGGGACTCATGCCTGCCTCCATTGCCTGTCCGCCGCGGTCTAGAGCCGCGCGGCAAGCTGTTTTTTATCAATCTTACCGTTGGTATTCAGTGGGAATGCGTCAACGGCCAGAATTTTACGCGGAACCATATAGCTGGGCAGATACTCTGCCAGCGCGGTTTTAATCCGCCGCGCGCGCGAAAGCGTGGACTCGCCGTCGGGCTTTTCCAGCAGAACGAAGGCCGTCAGCGACGTGACCTTGCCGTCCTGCATCACCGGAAGCACCGCCGCGCGGGCAATATTCTCAACCTTGACAAGGTTATTTTCCACGTCCTCCAGCTCAACGCGGAAGCCGTTGAGCTTCACCTGGCCGTCAAGACGGCCAAGGTAATAGATGCAGCCGTTTTCCCGCCGACACAGGTCGCCGGTGTGATAGCCGCGTCTGCCGTCGGGCGCGGTGAAAAACGCCTTTTCATTGAGCTCCGGTCTTCCAAGATAGCCCGGGCTGACGGCATCCCCGATCAGCAGCAGCTCACCTGCCTCGCCGTCGGCAAGCGCAGCGCCCTGCTCATCCGCAATCACAGCCTGTAGGTTGTCAAACGCAAAGCCGATGGGAAGCGGCGCGTCATCCGGCAGCATCTGCTGCGTCATCTGCGCGCCGGTGACCAGCACAGTCGCCTCGGTCGGGCCATAGGCGTTGACGATGGGTACCTCGGGGAAGCGTGCAAACATCTCGCCCGCCAGCTTTTTGGTCAGCACCTCACCGCAGAACAGAAACTGCCGCACATTTGGCAGCAGCGCACGGTCAAACTGAGCCGACTGGACGCAGATCTCGGCCAGCGACGGCGTTGAGACCCACTCGTCGATCTGCGCCTCACGCAGAAGGGCAAACAGCGCCTTCGGGTCAGAAAGCGTCTGCTTGTCTGCCGTCCAAAGCGTCATGCCGCGTGAAAGTGCCTCATACAGCGCACAGACGGAGACATCAAAGGAATAGGATATTTCATTTAAGAACGCGCCGCCGTCGCGCATCCCGCCAAACCACGGCCGGACGCCCTCGTGAAACGCGGCGATATTACCGGCCGTGATCTGCACGCCCTTGGGGCGGCCGGTCGAGCCGGAGGTAAACAGGATGTAGGCCGTTTCGTTTTCCTTCAGCCACTGCGCCCGCGGCGCGGGGTCGGCGGGCTGCGAAAGCACCTCGCGCAGCTGCTGCGCCGAAAGCGTGTTTTCCCACGCGATACCCGAGCCGCAAAGATCGACGATCAGACACGGCTTTGCCTCGGCGGCCACCTGCGCGGCGCGCTCGGGCGGGAACGTGGTATCAACCGGCACGTAGCCGTGTCCGGCCTTCAGCGCGCCAAACATGCACGCGGGAATTTCAGAATCCTTGTGGCCATAGATCATGACCGGCGCGGTGCTGTCTGGGAATGTGGCCGTCAGATATGCGGCAAAGGCGTCTGCCCAGCCGTTCAGCTGTGTATAGCTGGTACGCACGCCGCCATAGACGATGGCCGTGCGGTCGGTTTTGGCATATTCCGCAAGCTTTTCAAGGATGAACATGAATCAGGCTCCTCAGTCAAGGGCAGATGCGTCCCACTGGTGCGTCTGCGCCAGCAGTGCGTCGTCCGCCATCAAGTAGTCGCGGGGATTTTCGGCATAATGGCTGCCATAAAGCGGGTCAAACCAGCAGGACGTGCCGCCGATCTCGGCGCGCACCCACGCGTGCTCAACCGGCTCGCCGCCAGCCTCGCGGACAAACGTCCCCTGTACGATCTGGGCAGCATAGCCCATGCGGCGCAGCAGAACAGCCATCAGGGCAGCCTGCGCGTCACAGTTTCCCTTGCGCTTTTGCAGCAGCGTCAGCGCAAGCTCGTGCGTCAGCTCGTCGGTAAAGCCGCCGGAGGTATCGACCGTACCGGCGCGATAGGTGATGTCATTGCAGACAAAATCATACGCAGCGGCCAGCCGTTCCTCCTCAGAGGCACTGGCGGCGCAGCGCTCCTGCAGCAGCGACAGGACAGCCGCGTCCAGCTCGTCATTTCCGGTAAGCGCGCCCTCGGGCGCATACGGCTTCGCAGCACACGCCGCGCAGCCAAGCAGCAGCGTCAGCGCCAGAAGCAGCGTGATCGATTTTTTCATGTGTTCCTCACTCGGCGCGGTGCGCGGTGGTGATGCCGATGGCGCAGACCGTGTCGTTTTCCAGTTCAAAATAGAGCGACGCAGGGAGCGTCAGCGAATCCGGCGCCGCAAGCGCATAGGTGACGGTGATGCCCGCGCGCGTATAGTCCGTGCCATAGGCACTTTCCACGTCCTTGAGCGCTGCGCCGATCGTGATGCCCTTTGCGGTTACAACATCGGCTGTGCAGTACAGCTCCATCAGGCAGTCCTGCTCGCCGTCGGGATAGGTGTAGAGGATGCAGTCATCATACTGATACGTCTTATCCATGCCGGTATAGACGCAGGAGATGGCCTCGGCGTAGTCATAGTCATCCCCAAGTGCATTCAAAATCGTCTGCACATCGGTTTTGGTATTTACGCTGATGCCGGAGACCTCAAGTGCAAGATCGGCCTCGCCAAGCGCCTCCTTCCCACAGCCGCAAAGCAGCGCACACAAAAGCGCCGCCAACAGAATTACAGAGCAAATGCGTTTCATGTTGTCCCCCTTACTCTGCGTCAACCACGACCTCAACGCCGTTTTCCGTGTATGTAAAGACCGTCAGGCCGTCATACGTCCAGATGCCGTCATCGCCGGGGCCGGAGCAGGATTCCTCATAGCGTTTCTCCAGCGGCTCGCCAATGGCCTCGACCAGCAGGCTGACGTCCTGATCAACAAAGCCCAGCGCCGTATCCAGAAGCGACACCTCCGGCTCGGCGGGGTCTTCCGCAGGCTGCTCATCTACAGCGGGCGTTTCCTCCGGCTGCTCGACCACGACAGGGGTCTGCTCAACCGCAGGCTGCGTCTCGGCGGGTGTTTCCTGCTGCACAGGCGCGGCCTCGGCGCTTGCAGCCGTTTCACCCGATGCCTCGGGTGCGGGTGCAGGCGCGGCATCCTCGCCGCAGGCGGTCAGGGTGGCCAGCAGGCCAAGCATCAGCAGGATCGCAAGTAACTTTTTCACGTTGTTTTTCTCCTCTTTTGTCTTTTCAGTGCTTCGTGCTTTTTAGTGCTTCATATAATACGCGCTCGCGGTCTCATATCGAACCTGAAACGCGCCATAGTATGCATTGCTCAGTCCGGTGCGCAGATTGTAGTTTTCGACCTGCGGGTCAAATACCCACGTCTGACCATCCAGCGTGATCTCGACCCAGGCGTGCGCGATGCCGTTCCAGTTCCAGTAGTAGGCACACTCGCCCACCACCGTTGTGGCCGAAAAGCCCAGCTGCCGCGCCAGCAGACAGAACGCCGCCGTAAAATTATAGCAATCGCCCTTGCCGGTTGAAAGGATCTTCTCGCCAAAGGCCAGAAGCGCCGCATCGCTGAACGTTTTGACCGTATTGTCATAGGCCGCGTTCCGGCCAAGGTACTTAAACTCTCGAACATAGTCAAAGCAGGCGCGCAGCTTTTCCGTCTGTGTCATCTCATCCGTGGTACACGCAGCAATGGTCTCTTTGACCAGCGCGTCAAGCGCAGCGTCGCCGCAGGTGTAGAAGCCGTTTTGGTCGAAGCGGCACCCGTTGATCGTCTGATTGGCGGCAAGCTTGCCGTTGATGCGGGCAAAAACCGCCTCGCCCTCATATGGGTGCAGCGCGCCGTCTGCCCAGATGCAGCCGCTTTCGTCAAAGCGGAGGTAGGTTCCGTTTCCGTACTGTAACAGGCCGCTTCCACGCAGGACGTTTCCGTCCTCCCCAACGATATAGCCCGTTCCATTCAGCAGATGCACGCCCGCATCAAAGCCGCGCGTGGCCAGCGCCTGTGTGGAGTATACCTCGCCGCCGTTTTCGGTGTGATACTCATGCGCGACCACCGCCTCGATGATGTCACAGTAGTCTGCGCGGCTTTCCTCCACGTCCAGCAGCAGCGCATGTCCCGCCCCGCGAATGGCGTCGCTGTCCGGCTCGCGCCGCAGTGCGCGGCAGACGAGCGTTGCCGTCTGGGCGCGCGTCAGCAGGACGCGTTCAGCCGGACGCTGCGTTCCGTCCGCATCCGACTCGGGCGCGCCGGAAAGCAGCGCACGATAGGCATCGCGCAGCCCCACGCTCCACCGTCCGGCCGTCAGACCAAGCGCATGTTGCAGCGCGTCCAGAAACTCGGCCAGCGTGATTGGCTCCTCGGGTCGGAACTGCCACTCGTTTGGCGGGAAAAATTCCGCGGCGGCGCAGACGGCCTGATAGTACCAGCTTTCAGGGTCAACATCGTAATAGGGGCAGTAAACATATGTATCATCCGGCTGCCCGATGCTTTCTTGCAGGCAGCCGGTAAGATTGCACAGCAGCTGCGCACATTCCGCGCGCGTCAGATACGCATCCGGCCGGAACAGGCCGTTTACCGCGCTCATAAAGCGCAGATGCAGGGCGTACTCCGGCGTCGCCTGCGAAGGCTCAGGCTCGGCTTTTGCTTCTGCCTCCGGCGCGTCATCGGATGATTCCTCCTGCGGTGCAGGCTGGGTCGTGTCAGCATCCGGTGCGTCCGCCTCTTCTGATGCGGCCGTCTGCGTCGGCGCGGTCTGCTGCGGCTGCGTGCCGCCAACCGGCTGTACCGTGCTTTGGCAGGCCGTCAAAAGCAGCAGCAATGCAAGTGTCCCACAAATCCATCTACACCTGGCGCTCATGTCCCCAACGCGGGCAAGCCCGCCCTTTCCGCAATTTTCCCCACAATGACCCATAATACGATCATTCTAACACATTATATTACACGCAGCGATTTAAGTAAACCATTATTTTGTGTCCGCGGCAAAAAACATTTCCAGATCATGTTTCCTGTCTGTGCGCTGCCGCCGGCTTTCTGATGCGGCATTCTGCCGCCGCAGCTGCATCAAAGCACGAAAAAATCTCCGTATGGGGATATCCATACGGAGATTTATCTGTCTTATGCTTTTTCGCGCATGGCCGCGCCATGGGCATGAAAAACCCCGCGAAAGCCGTGCGAATCCAATTATAACCTGCACAGAACGGCAGGTGGGTCGCCTCTTGCCTGTTTCACCGCTTCCAACGTCCGCCGCAATGTCATAGCACGGGCGGGAGGCCTGCAATCCGCAGTCAACGTACAGCGTCCCTGAGTTATAATGTGGGTTTAAGTGGACCCGTCACGCACCCCGCAGGGTATTCCGTGTATTGATCTGGATGCCGCAGCATCAATGGGAAGGCTCGTTCTCCTGATCCTCATAGACCAGATCCATCAGTGCCTGATAGACGGCCTCAAGCTCATCATCGTCCTCGATGGCGACCAGAATTTCCTCGCCGTTTTCCTCTTCGGCCTTCAGAATGCTGACCTCAAGCTCATCGCTTTCGTCTCCGCCCTCATCTGCCGGAACCAGCGCCAGATAGCGGCTGCCCTGATACTCAAGCTCGGCCAGAACCTCAAGCTCATAGTCGTTGCCGTCCTCGTCGGTGATGGAGATAAAGTCAGAACCGTATTCCTCGCTCATGTAAAAGCCTCCGTTCGGTCGATCTGTTCTGCCTCTATTCTAGCGTCAATCGCATACAAAATCAAGAGGAAATTCGTCGCCTCACAGATTATGCGCAGTAATCCTCAAGCGCCCGCGTCAGCGTCTGCCGGTCGGGGCAGTATATTCCCGCTGCAAGCGCCTGTCTGTCCCGCTCACGCGTAAGCGACGCAGCCGGTGTTCCGGTCTGTGTCCACTGCGCGCAGTCCTCCGCGCGCCAGCAGAGCATACCGTCACGTGTTTGCAGGAAAAAGCCAAAAGCGGCAAGCAGCACCGCGCAGAGCACGCGCAGCTTTTCCCTCGGTTTCATCCAATCCCTCCTTTTTCTCAGTATGCCCGCATTTTCTGTACAAATGCAGAAAAAAGAGCGCGTATGATATTCATAATTTGTTTCCAAAATAATTGACATGTGTGATATAATGTCTACTATCTGTTATTATGACCATTTTCCCGATGGCGCGTGGGAGCTTTCCCCGCACCAACACCTGACGGAGGACGTCTATGGCAAAGCATGAACAAGAGCATTCTCACCGCGCACCGCGCGCCGGAACGAAAATATGGAAAACCATCCTCAAGGTGATCGGAACGCTGCTTCTGGTGCTGCTTCTGACCGGCCTGATTTTTGCGTGTCTGTTTGCGCTGTATGTGAAAAATGACCTTTCCGCGCAGATCGACTTCTCGGTTGCAGACATCCTGCTGGATCAGACGACCGTGATCTATTACGAAGACCCCAATACGGGCGAGGACGTTGTGCTGCAAAAGCTCTACAGCGGCGAAAACCGGACGTGGGTCAGCTATGAAAAGCTGCCGAAAAATTTGATCTATGCGTGTGTGGCAATTGAGGACAAGCGCTTCTTTGACCACCACGGTGTGGACTGGATCACGACGATGAAGGCGTGCATCAAAATGTTCCTTGGCAGGGGCGAGGCCGGCGGCTCGACCATCACGCAGCAGCTGATCAAAAATACCACCGGCAACTGGGACGTGACCGTGCGGCGCAAGATGATTGAGATCTTCCAGGCGCTTGAATTTGAAAAAACGCACACGAAGGACGAGATTCTGGAATACTACCTCAACATCATCCGGCTGGGACAGAACTGCTCGGGCGTGCAAAGCGCCGCGCAGGTCTATTTCGGCAAAAATGTTGAGGAGCTGAGTCTGGCCGAGTGCGCCTCGCTGATCGGCATCACCAACAACCCCTCGATCTATGACCCCTATATCAACCCCGACAAGAATAAAGAGCGCCAGGAGATTATCCTGTATCAGATGCTCGACCAGCACTATATCACCCAGTCGCAGTATGACGCGGCGATAGCAGAGGAGCTGCAATTCCGCAACTCCAGCGCCGATCAGGACGAGGACGAGAGCGAATACTACTATTCCTACTTTGTTGATCAGGTCATCCGCGACGTGGTCAGCGACCTGTGCGACAAGACCGGCTACAGCTATGACGTGGCGTACAAGATCATCACCACCGGCGGCTACGCCATCTACTGCACCATGAACCCCGATGTGCAGGCCGAGGTGGATAAGGTCTACACCGACCTCAACAACGTCCCCAAAACAGCAAGCTCGCAGCAGCTGCAATCCGGTATCATCGTTCTGGACAATGAGACCGGCGACGTGGTCGCCATGGCCGGCGGCGTCGGCGCGAAGGAGGGCAGTCTGACCTACAACCGCGCAACGATGAGCCTGCTCTCCCCCGGCTCGACCATCAAGCCCGTCTCGGTCTATGCACCCGCGCTTGAGCTTGGTCTGATCACGCCGGCAAGCGTCTATGACGACACGCCCTATTCCTTTACCGACTCGGCCAGCTGGCCGAAGAACTCCGACTCGGTCTATCGCGGTCTGCTGTCGATCAATGAGGCCATGTGCCTTTCGATCAACACCATTCCGGTCAAGCTGGTCGACGAGATGACGCCGGAATACAGCTATACCTTTGCAAAGGATCGCATGGGGCTGAGCACGCTGGTCTCTGAGTATATCGACAGCAACGGCGGCGTCCACTCCGACGTCAATCTGGCGCCGCTGGCGCTGGGTGGTCTGACGCGCGGTGTCACCGTGCGCGCCATGGCGGCAGCCTATGCAGCGTTTGAGAATGAAGGCGTCTACCGCGAGGCACGGACGTATACGCGCGTGACCGACGCAAGCGGCAAGACCGTCATTCTGGATAACACGCAGGAATCGCACGTTGCCATGAAGGACATGACCGCGTGGTATATCACCGATATGCTGCAAAACACCGTTTCCTACGGCACCGGCACCGCCGCACAGCTGAGCGACATGTCTGTCGCCGGCAAGACCGGCACGACCACCAGCGACTTTGACCGCTGGTTCGCCGGCTACACACCGTATTATACCGGCGTTGTGTGGTGCGGCTATGACACACCCGAGGAGGTCGTTCTGACCGAAAGCTCGACCAACCCCGCCATCGTGCTGTGGCAGAAGGTCATGGCCGGCATTCACAACGGTCTGGAAAATCAGCAGTTCCGCAAGCCCACCAACGTCGTCGCGTGCAGCGTCTGCCGCGACAGTGGTCTGCTTGCCACCGACGCCTGCCGCAGCGACCCGCGCGGCTCGCGCGTGAGCACCGTGCAGCTGAGTCTGTACGACGTGCCAAGTGCATCGTGCGGCGTACACCGCATGGTCGAGATCTGCGGCGAGTCCGGTCACGCCGTCAACGAATACTGCTCGCAGGTTGAGGGCAACACCATTCAAACCGCCGGTCTTCTGGACGTGACGCGCGGGTTCCCCATCCGCGGCATCGTGGTACAGGATCAGGCGTATGTCGCACCGGATGCAAAGACACCGTCCGGCATGTACGCGGCGGTATCGCCCGATGTGGATTCGATCAATGTGATCTGCTACATCCACACCGAGGAGGATCTTCCCAAGGAGGAAGAGGAAGACGAGGACGATGTGGACACGGACGCGCCGGACGGCGATTCCGGCGACGATGCAGAAACAGGCGCCGACACAGACGGCGATACGGCCGAGCAGGGCTGAGCCGTAAACAGAAAACAACTTTAACAGGAGAGGCTTATGTGGTTATCCGATCAGTGGCAGGATTATGAGGTCATCGATACCTCGCGCGGTGAAAAGCTTGAGCGCTGGGGCAATTATATTCTGGTTCGTCCCGACCCGCAGGTCATCTGGAACACGCAGCGGCGCGACGCGCGCTGGCGCGGGTATGACGCGCGGTATGAGCGTTCGACCACCGGCGGCGGCAAGTGGTCAAGTCACCACCTGCCCGAGCGGTGGCAGATCGGCTATGGCGAGCTGACCTTTAACATCAAGCCCATGAATTTTAAGCACACCGGTGTCTTCCCCGAGCAGGCGGCAAACTGGGACTTCATCATGCGCACCATCCGCGGCGCGGGGCGGCCGGTCAATGTGCTCAATCTGTTCGCCTATACGGGCGGCGCAACGCTGGCCGCCGCAGCGGCCGGTGCAAGCGTCTGCCACGTGGACGCGGCAAAGGGCATGGTCTCCTGGGCAAAGGAAAACGCAAAGTCCTCGGGACTGGAAAACGCGCCCATCCGCTGGATCGTGGATGACTGCGCCAAATTTGTCGAGCGTGAGATCCGCCGCGGCCGGCGCTATGACGCCGTTATCATGGATCCGCCGTCTTATGGGCGCGGGCCGTCGGGCGAAATCTGGAAGCTGGAAGAAAACTTATATCCGTTTGTTGAGCTGGTCTGCGGCGTACTGTCTGATAACCCGCTGTTCATGATCATCAACTCCTACACGACCGGCCTTGCGCCGTCGGTGCTGGGCTACATCATGGACACACTGGTCAGCCGGAAGCACGGCGGCCACACCGAATGCGGTGAGCTTGGTCTGCCGGTCAGCGCGTCTGGTCTGGTTCTGCCGTGCGGCAGCACCGGACGGTGGACAGCGGATGAAAATACGTAATGCATAAGCAGTAGGATAATATGGAAAACGAAGCAATCAACATAAACGCCCTGACCTACGCCTATCCGGCGCAGGAGGAAGAAGCCGAGCGTGTCGTCTTTGACGGCATCAGCCTTACCATCGAACAGGGCTCGTTCGTGGCCGTCCTTGGCCACAACGGAAGCGGCAAGTCTACGCTTGCCAAGCATCTCAACGCCATTTTGCTCCCGCAGGGCGGAAGCGTCGCCGTCTATGGCATGGATACGCGCGATGAGGCGCTTCTGCTTGAGATCCGCCGTACCGTCGGCATGGTCTTTCAGAACCCCGACAACCAGATCGTCTCAAACGTGGTTGAAGAAGACGTGGCCTTTGCGCCAGAAAATCTGGGCGTTGCGCCGGAGGAAATCCGCCGCCGCGTGGACGACGCGCTGCGTCAGGTCGGCATGTACGCGTACCGCAATCATGCGCCGCATCTGCTCTCGGGCGGTCAAAAGCAGCGCATCGCCATCGCGGGCGTCATTGCCATGCGCCCGAAGTGCATCGTGCTGGACGAGCCGACCGCCATGCTGGACCCGCGCGGACGGCGCGAGGTGCTGGAAACCATCCACCGGCTCAACCGCGAAAACGGCATTACGGTCATTCTGATCACCCACCATATGCCCGAGGCCGCCGCCGCGCAGCGCGTGATCGCCATGTCCGACGGCAAAATCGTGGCCGACGGGACGCCCGAGGCGGTTTTTACCCAGGTCGAGCTGCTGGAAAGCGTCGGCCTTGCCGTGCCTGAGACGACACAGCTGCTGTATGCGCTGCGGGCTGACGGCTTTGACCTGCCGCTTGACGCACTTTCCACCCAGCAGTGCGCCGAGGCGCTTTTCCGGTGCATCCGCGCCGGTGTCTAATTGCAACTTTTCGGAGGAACTACATCCGTGACGCCTGTTTTAGAGATACAAAACCTTTCGCACGTCTACAGCGAGGGAACGCCCTTTGAGCATGTAGCGCTGCACGATATCAGTCTGACAGCTGAGCGTGGCGAATTCATCGGCCTGATCGGCCACACCGGCTCGGGCAAGTCCACCCTCATCCAGCACCTCAACGGTCTATTGAAGCCGACCGCGGGCAAGGTGCTCTTTGACGGAGAGGACATCTGGAAGGACCCGAAATTCACCCGCCAGATACGCTTTAAGGTGGGGCTGGTGTTCCAGTACCCCGAGTACCAGCTGTTTGAGGAGACGGTCTATCGGGATATCGCCTTTGGCCCGAAAAACATGGGGCTGAGCGAGGATGAAATCCACGAGCGTGTGCTGCGTGCGGCGCGCTTCGTCGGCATCCCCGAGGCGAATCTTGAGCATTCGCCGTTTGATCTTTCCGGCGGTCAGAAGCGCCGCGTTGCCATCGCGGGCGTGATCGCCATGGAGCCGGACGTCCTTATTCTGGACGAGCCGACGGCGGGGCTTGACCCCGCAGGACGCGAAAGCATCCTGCAAAATATCCGCGATTACCAGAGCGCGCAGAACGCCACCGTCATCATGGTCAGCCACTCGATGGAGGAGATCGCCTCAAACGTCGATCGTCTGATCGTCATGCACGATGGAACCGTTGCCATGACCGGCACGCCAAGTGCAGTCTTCTCCCACGCCGACGCGCTTTCCGAGATTGGTCTGGACGTACCCGAGATCACGCGCGTCCTGCTGCGCCTGCGCGAGCTGGGTGTGGACGTTGACACATCGGTCTTCACCGTTGAGCAGGCAAGGGCTGTGCTGCTCCCGCTGCTGAGAGGGGGTGCGCGCCATGCTTAAGGACATCACTCTGGGTCAGTATTTCCCCGGGACAACGGCCGTCCACCGACTTGACCCGCGCACCAAGATCGTCATGGTGCTGGTCTATATTATCGCGCTGTTTCTGGCCGAGGGCTGGCTGGGCTACACGCTGATGCTGGCCTTTCTGGCCGCCGTCATTGCCATTTCGCGCATCCGGCTGCGGGTGCTGCTGCGGGGCGTCAAGCCGCTGCTGTTTATCATCATTCTGACCGCCGTTTTGAACCTGTTTTACGGACAGGGTGAGCCGCTGGTCGAGTTCTGGATCTTCCGCATTACGCTCGATGGCATCCGCAACGCCGTCTTTATGGCGCTTCGCATTGTCATGCTCATCATGGGGACGTTTATGCTGACCTACACCACGTCCCCCATCGCGCTGACCGACGGATTGGAAAGTCTGCTCAGCCCGCTCAAGCGGCTGCACGTGCCGGTGCATGAGCTTGCCATGATGATGTGCATCGCGCTGCGCTTTATCCCCACACTGATCGAGGAAACCGACAAGATCATGAGCGCGCAGAAGGCGCGCGGCGCCGATTTTGAATCCGGCAGTCTGCTGGCGCGCGCAAAGGCCATGGTGCCGATTCTGGTGCCGCTTTTCGTCAGCGCGTTCCGCCGCGCCGACGAGCTTGCCACGGCAATGGAGTGCCGCTGCTATCACGGCGGCGACGGCCGCACGCGGATGAACCAGCTGAAATATTCCGTCCTTGACGCCGTGGCCTATGCCGCAGGCGCGCTGCTGCTTGCGGGCATGATCGTCCTGCATCGGCTGGGGCTGTAACAGGAGGCGCGCCATGCGCAACATTGCTTTGTTTCTCAAATACCTTGGCACGGCCTATCACGGCTGGCAGGTACAGAAAAATGCCGTCACCGTCGGCCAGACAATGGAAAAGGCCGCGTCCATGGTGGTCGGCCATCCGGTACACATCACCGGCTGCGGCCGGACGGACGCGGGCGTCCATGCGCGCGTCTACGTTGCCAATTTCCGAACGACCTCGCGCATTCCGGCCGAGCGTCTGCCCTATGCGCTCAACACCCATCTGCCGGACGATATCGTCGTGACCGGCGCGATGGATGTCCATGACGGCTTTAACGCCATCGGCTCGTGCGTGCGCAAGGAGTATACCTATCTGATCTACAATTCCCGTGTGGGCGACCCGTTTTATGTAAACCGCGCATGGTTCTATCCCAAGCATCTGGATGAGGCCATCATGCGCGAGGCGGGACGTCACTTTGTCGGGGAACACGATTTCGCGGCCGTCCGTTCCGTCGGCACCGAGGTCAAGTCCACCGTCCGCACGGTCTATTATTATGATGTTGCGCGCGAGGGCGATCTGATCTCGCTGAAGGTCTGCGCCAACGGCTTCCTCTATAACATGGCGCGCGCCATGGCCGGAACGGTGGTCTACGCCGCCGAGGGAAAATACCCGCCCGAGGCTGTGGCCGACATTCTTGCGCGCGGCGACCGCAAGGCAGCCGGCCCCACGGTACCGCCCGGTGGGCTGTACATGACGCAGCTGTGGTATGACGATGGTGAGGTTTCGTTCCATGTCGGATAACATTTCCAAAATGCCGCAAAGCCGGCGCACGCTGACGCGGCGTCTCCTGCTTCTGATTCTTGTCATCGCGCTGGTACTGCTGGCGGTGGCGGCATATCTCTTCCGCGACAGTCTCAGTCTTTCTGCCATCCGGCGCTGGTTCCGGCAGCTGGACGCAGGCGGCAATGACACTGCGGGGAGCTTTATCTTTGACGCGCACAGCACCAACCGCTATGCCGCCTTTCAGGGCGGCCTTGCCGTTGCCTCAGCCACAGGACTGAGCGTGTACGACGAGGACGGCGAGCAACTGGCTCTGCTGCAGCAGTCGCTGACCGCACCGGTCGTCTGCGCGGGTGAGAGCACGGTGCTCTGCTATGACGCGGGTGGCTATGCGCTGAAAACCGTCCACAAAAGCCGCGGTACGCTGCTGGATGTCTCTGCTGCGCGTCCCATTCTGGACGCGGACATTACATCGGACGACTGGGTCTGCTATTCCACACAGGAGACCGGCTATAAAAGTGTTCTGTACGTCTGCAATCCAAACGGCACGACAACCTATCGCTGGCTCTCTTCCAGCCAGTATCTGCCGCTGTGTACGCTCTCAAGCGGCGGGACATATCTTGCCGCTGTCGCGCTGGGACAGTCTGACGGCATCTTTGAAAGCCGTCTTGA
This sequence comes from uncultured Oscillospiraceae bacterium, assembly GCA_964590095.1. Classification (GTDB taxonomy): domain Bacteria; phylum Bacillota; class Clostridia; order Oscillospirales; family Oscillospiraceae; genus CAG-170. Next base: position 19,535 of record CAZPYW010000004.1, read on the forward strand.
GGTCTTCCGGACGGACTCGGAGGAGGTCTATCGTTCCTTTTCACTGGGCAGCGAGCTGATCTATGACCTGTACTTTTCCAAAAGCGGCGGTGTCTGTCTGGTGGGCGAAAGCAGCGTCATGTGGCTGCGGATGGACGGCTCGCTTGCCGGACGCTATACCTATGACGGCACATACCTGAAGGACTTTGATTTTGGCGGCGACGGATTTCTGATGCTCAGCCTGAATAAGTATAAGGCAGGCAACCGCTGCACCGTCGTGACGGTGGATGAAAGCGGCACAATGCTGGGGAGCGCGGACGTTGCCGAGGAGCTGATGGACGTTGCGGCAGCGGGCGAATACGTTGCCGTCCTGACGGCCAGCCGCCTGACGGTCTATGACCGCACCATGCGCCAGCTCAGCCAGACGGAAAACACCATCGGCGCGACCAATCTGGTGCTGCGCAGCGACGGCTCCGTCATTCTGCTTGCTGATGGTCTGGGCGCGATCGAAGCGCTTGACAAAAGCTGAGTGATCTGTCGGCTTTTGCCGGATGACAGCTGCGCGGCAGCGTGATAAAATGTAACTGTGATCTACAGCGCCGGTGTATCACACACCGGCGGGAGTATAAGGAGTAATCCAGATGAAACCAACCCTGTGTTCCAGATGTAAAAAGAATCTCGCGGTGATTTTCATCACCAAAATTGAAAACGGAAATACCATCAATGACGGTCTGTGTCTGAAATGCGCGCGCGAGCTTGGCATCAAGCCGGTCGACGATCTGATGCAGCGCATGGGCATCAGTGATGATGAGCTGGAAAGTCTGAGCGGTGAGATGTCCGAGGCGATGGGAAGCCTTGAGGGCATGTTTGCCGCGCAGCATGAGCCGGAGGAGGACGGCGACGACGAGGAAAACGACAGCCAGACGGCCACCTTCCCCTTCCTCAACAAGCTGTTTGGCAGCGCGCAGGCAAATGAAAATCTCCCCGCCGAGCAGCCAAATCCCAAACAGGATAAGCCGCCGCGCGGCGAAAAGCCCGCGTCCAAGGGCGCGAAGAAGCACAAGTATCTTGACGCCTACTGCCAGAATCTGACGCAGCGCGCACGCGACGGCAAGCTTGATCGCATCGTCGGCCGCGAGGTCGAGCTGGAGCGCGTCATCCAGATTCTAAATCGCAGACAGAAGAATAACCCCTGTCTGATCGGCGAGCCGGGCGTTGGCAAAACCGCCATTGCAGAGGGGCTTGCCCTGCGCATTGCATCGGGCGACGTGCCGTATAAGCTTGCGGACAAAGAGGTCTATCTGATGGATCTGACGGCGCTGGTGGCGGGAACGCAGTTCCGCGGCCAGTTTGAAAGCCGCATGAAGGGTCTGATCGAAGAGGTCAAGAAGCTTGGCAACATCATTCTGGTTATTGACGAGGTACACAATCTGGTCGGCGCAGGCGACGCAGAGGGCTCGATGAATGCCGCCAACATTCTCAAGCCCGCGCTCTCGCGCGGCGAGATTCAGGTCATCGGCGCAACGACCTTTACCGAGTACCGCAAGCACATCGAAAAGGACTCTGCACTTGAGCGCCGCTTCCAGCCGGTCACGGTGGCCGAGCCGACCATCGAAGAGGCCGTTGCCATCCTGCGCGGCATCGCGCACTACTATGAGGCATTCCACGGCGTTGTGATCTCGCCCGAGATCGCGCGGCAGGCCGTCATTCTCTCCGAACGCTACATCACCGACCGTTTCCTGCCGGATAAGGCCATCGATCTGATCGATGAAGCGTGCTCGGACGTCAATCTGCGCAACAAATCGCTGGGCAGGCTCATGGCGCTGCGCAAAGAGCACGCGGACACCGATCTTGAGCTGAACATGCTCATGGAGAACGCGGAAAAAACGCAGGAGGACTATGAGCGCATGGCCACGCTGCGCAGCCGCAATCTCCAGCTGGATGAACAGATCACGGCGCTTGAGGCCGAGCCGAAGCCGGTTTTGACCATGGAGCATCTGGCGCGCATCATTGAGCTGTGGACAAAAATCCCCGCCAGCAAGATTCAGGCGCAGGAATATGAACAGCTTTGCACGCTGGAAGGGCACCTGAAAGCGCACATCGTCGGCCAGGATGAGGCCGTCAGCGCCGTGGCGCGTGCCATCCGGCGCAGCCGCGTGGGCATCAGCGTGAAGAAGCGTCCCGTTTCGTTTATTTTTGTCGGTTCGACCGGTGTGGGCAAGACCGAGCTGGTCAAGGTGCTGGCAAATGAGCTTTTTGAGTCGGTTGAATCGCTCATCCGGCTGGATATGTCCGAGTATATGGAAAAGCACAGCGTTTCCAAGCTCATCGGCTCGCCCCCGGGCTATGTCGGCTATGATGAGGCCGGCCAGCTGACCGAAAAGATCCGGCGCAAGCCCTACTCCGTCATTCTCTTTGACGAGCTGGAAAAGGCACATCCGGACGTGGTCAACATTCTGCTGCAAATTTTGGACGACGGCCGCATCACCGACGCACAGGGCCGCGTGGTCAACTTTGAAAACACCATCATCATCATGACCTCGAACGCCGGCTCTGACCGCCGCGACGGCTCGGTCGGCTTTGGCCGCACCGTATCTGAGCAGAGCCGCGAAAAGGCCATGAAGGCACTGGGTGAGTTCCTGCGGCCGGAGTTTATCAACCGTGTGGATGAGGTCGTGTGCTTCAACCGCCTGA
>CAZPYW010000005.1:0-19993 GCA_964590095.1 uncultured Oscillospiraceae bacterium
AGACTCGTCGAAAGCCTGCTTTCGACGAAATTGGAATACGCAAGTATACGGCGCGCCGGAATCGGGCGGTGCGGCTCAAACTCAGTTCAGCATGACCTGTCCGCCCGTGACGGGGATCGCCTGACCCGTTTCATACTTCTGCTCAACGCAGTACATGACGGCGCGCGCCACGTCCAGCGGCAGACAGCCGCGGTTCATCGGGACTTTTGCCTCGTAATAGCGGCGGACGTCCGCAACGGTCTTTGCGCCGGGAACCTTGCCTGCGTTCAGATACTGGACGAACAGACCGCGCTCGGGGTCGGACCACAGCGGGCCGTCCAGGAAGTTGCCCGGGCAGACGGCGTTGACCTTGATGTTGTACGCGCAAAGCTCCAGCGCGAACGACTGCGTCAGACCGATGCCGCCGAATTTCGAGCCGGCGTAGGCAAAGTTCTTGTTCGAGCCCTCCAGACCGGACTTGGAGTTCAGCGTCACGATGTCAAACATCGCCTCGGGGTCGGCCTCGTGCTGCGCCTGCATGATGATGGCGGCGTACTTGGCGCACAGGAAATAGCCGGTGTAGTTGATGTTCGTCACGAACTCAAAGTCCTTCTTTTCGACCTGTGCGATGGGGCCGGAGCGGACAACGCCCGCATTGGACAGCATCAGATCCAGACCGCCAAACAGTTCGACCGTCTTTGCGACCATGGCCGCGACGCTTTCCTCGTCATAGACGTTGACGGCGATGGCAACGGCGCGCACGCCCATTTCTGCGGCGACCTGTGCGGCCAGCGGCTCATTCATGTCAGCGATGACGATCGTTGCGCCCTCATTGTAAAGCTCCTGTGCGATGCCCTTGCCAAAGCCCTGTGCCGCGCCGGTCACGATGCAGATCTTACCGGCCATCCGGCCGGTTCCGGTGGGGCGGTTGTGGATGTTCTGCTTTGCAAGCTCGCACCATTTTGTCATATCAACAGACATTTTTTCTCATTTCCTTTCCATGTATGACAGCATTCTTTCGTATGCGGTTTCCCATGCGGCGGTGTGGTTCGGCGTGTAGGTCGAAACGGCCTCAGACCGGCGCACCACGTCGCGCAGCTGCGTCATGTCGGCAATGTCGCCCAGCGCCATCGCCTGTGCCAGCAGGTTGCCGATGGCCGCGCCCTCGACAGGGCCGGTCACGACAGGACGGTCAATCGAGTCGGCCACCAGCTGGTTGAGCATCTTGTTGTTGATGCCGCCGCCGACGATGTTCAGCTGATCGATGCGCTGTCCCTTGATCTCCTCCAGACGCTCGAGCGCCCAGCGGTATTTAAGCGCCAGCGACTCATAGATGCAGCGCGCAATCTGTCCGACGGTCTCGGGGACGGGCTGATTGGTCTCACGGCAGAACGCCTGGATTTTCTCGACCATCTGGCCGCCGGCGAAGAACGCGCCGTAGTCGGGGTCGATGACCGAACGGAAGGGCCCAGCCTTCTTTGCCTCGTCCACGATCTCATTCCAGCCGTAGTTCAGGCCATTCTTCTGCCACTCGCGGCGGCACTCCTGAATCAGCCACAGACCCATGATATTCTTGAGCGGACGGAAGCCGCCCTGGATGGTGCCCTCATTGGAGAAGTTCGCATCGCGCACAGCGTCGGACAAAATCGGCTCGTCCGTCTCGACACCGAACAGCGACCACGTGCCGCTGGAGCAGAAGGCAAAGCTTCCGCTGCCGGGGATGGCGGCCACGGCCGAGGCCGTGTCATGCGTGCCGACGGCGGCAAAGTGCGCCGGATTGAGTCCCAGCTCGGCGGCCAGCTCCGGCCGCAGCGTGCCGCGCAGCTGACCTGCGCGGTCGAGCTTTGTGAAGATCTTTTTCGGCAGGCCGAGCGACTCGATGATCTCCCAGTCCCAATCCTTTGTCGTGGGATTGTACAGCATCGAGGTGGTTGCGTTCGTGTACTCGGAGGCGACCGCGCCGGTCAGGAAATAGCCCAGCAGATCGGGAAGCAGCAGCAGCGTTTCAGCATTTTCCAGCGCCGCGTCGCCCTCGCGCTTGCGCCGCGCCAGCTGATAGACGGTGTTAAAGTTCATCGTGGCGATGCCGGTGTGGGCAAAGAGGGTGGGGAAGTCGAGCGTTTTCCAGACCTCCTCCATATCGGCGTCAACTGAGTAGCGGTAGGCGCGGGGATTGGAGAGCAGGTGGCCGTTTTTGTCGAGCAGACCGTAGTCTACGCCCCACGTGTCAATGCCGAAGCAGTCCAGCTCGCCCACGTCGGCCTGCTTGAACGCCAGCAGACCCAGCTTCAGCTGGTTGTAGAGGTACGGCAGGTCCCAGTAGAACACGCCGTTCATCTCGATATAGTTGTTCTCGAAGCGATGCAGCTCGCGCATGGTCAGCTTTTCGCCGTCAAACTGTCCCAGAATCGCGCGGCCGTTGCTCGCCCCAAGGTCAAAGGCCAGTAAATTTCGCATCTTATGCCTTCTTTCCGGCAAGGGACTTGCGGTATTTTTCACTCTCCCAGTTGGCGATGAACTTCTTTGCAGCCTCGCCCATGGTCGAAACCGTATATCCAGCCTTGCGGATGTTTTCCATGACAAAGAAGACGGCGCAAAGCGTTTCGGTCAGCGTCATGGCCTTCTTGCTGTCCATCTGCATCAGCATTTCGCCGGTTTTGCTGCTGGCGACGGCCTGTCCGTCGGAAATGGTTTCCTGATCAAGATAGAACGTGTCGGTGAGGAAGACCATCTGATCGGGATACAGCGGCTGCGTCATCAAAAATTCCTGCGTATAGCCGCCCTCACGCAGCTGCTGCGCCAGATACGGCGTGTCAGCTGCAATGATGCCGCCCGCCATCTCACGGATGGAAACCTGCGGGAAGGACGTGCCGGTCAGACCGAACATCTGTGCAAGACGCGCGTTCGCGTCGGTGTGGATGGCGAGAACCGCGTCGGGATCGTCGTCATGGACAATGATGCCGTGGTTCTGCATCAGGATGACGGACGGCTCACGCCCCGTCTCAGCCTCGACGCGGCGAAGCTCATCACGGATGGCAAAGGTCAGGTTTGCGCCCGGGTCGGTGTAGGGAACCCAGCCCCACGTGTAGGCCGCGCCCGCAAAGGCCTGTGCCGCAACCGCGCGGCAGGCGGTGGAGCAGGCGGCAAGGTTTGCATACACGCTGTGCGTATGGACGACGAACGTCTTGAGAATGGAGTGGAAACCGGCCTCAACCGAGGGACGGAGGTCTGCAAGACCGTCGATATGGCGAACATCGGCCTTTGCGCGCGACGAACCCTCTTTTTCCACATCAGCAAGCGTGGTGGGATCGGTATTCAGGTAAAAGCTGCGCAGATCGTCACAGTCCAGAACGGCGTATGCCTTGTCCGGACGGATATCCTTGAGGCAGAAGCCCGAGGCCTTGATGGCCATCAGGCCGCCGGGAAGCTTGACAGAGGTGTTGCCGCCGCCGCCCTGGACATAGTCGGCGCGCGCACCGGCAGCCTGAGAGACGCGGGAAAATTCATGCAGCAGCGCTGCGTTTTCTTCAAAGAACATGACCGTTCCTCCTTAAAGCTGAAATTATCGGGCGCTGAGGACGTCAGCCTCATATGCGCGCACGGCGCTGAGATAATCGACCGGCACATTTTCGCGGCTGAGGTACTCTTCCCAGACGGCACCGAACGGCATGGTCTTCAGCTCTTCCTGACGAACCATCAGCTCGGTGAAGTTGCTCTCATCCTGAAGCTGCTTGAAGCTGGTTGGCTCGAGCAGAGCGTAGAGCAGCGCCTTCTGTACCGAACGCAGGCCGGTGATCCATGCGGAAATCCGGTTGATGGAGGCATCAAAATAGTCGGTTGCGAAGAAGACACGGTCAAGCGCATCGGCGCGGACGATCTCTTTCATCATTTCACGCGTCTCATCGTCGAACAGAACAACGTGGTCACTGTCCCAGCGCATCGGGCGAGTGATGTGCAGCGCCAGACGGTCATTGAACAGGAGCATCGAGCTGATTTTGTCAGAGACAAGCTCGGTGGGATGATAGTGGCCGTTGTCCATCAGCGGGGTGATGTGGCGGGTGTTGACGTAGTTCATGCAGAACTCGGCCGAGCCGACGGTGTAGGCCTCAAGACCAATGCCGAAGACCTTGGATTCCAGGCAGGGGAAAACCTTGGTCTTGTCGTACGGAACGGCAAGAATCTCGTCCATCGACTGTGCATAGCGGCGACGCGGAGAGAGACGGTCAGCGGGGTAGTCCTTGTAGCCGTCGGGAATCCAGAAGTTGATGACGCAGGGCATACCGGTCTCATTTGCAAAGTACTCTGCGATTTCCATGCAGCGCTTGCCGTGCTCGACCCAGAAGTGACGGACGGTCTCATCGGGGGAGGAAAGCGTCAGGCCGTCTTTCACCATCGGATGGGAGAAGAACGTCGGGTTAAAGTCAATGCCAAGACCGCGCTCTTTGGCAAAGGCGACCCATTTTGCAAAGTGCTTCGGCGCAAGGGCGTCGCGGTTGGCAAACTCGCCGTCCTCAAAAATGGCATAGGAAGCATGGAGATTGAGCTTTTTCTTGCCCGGGGTGAGGGAGAGCACCTTGTCAAAGTCGGCCATCAGCTGTTCGGGCGTGGTTGCCTTGCCGGGGTAGTTGCCGGTGGTCTGGATACCGCCGGACAGCGCCTCCTTCGAGTCAAAGCCAACAACGTCATCGCCCTGCCAGCAGTGGGCAGAAACGGTCACGTCCTTGAGTCTGGCAAGGGCAGCCTCGGTGTCAACACCGATCGCGGCATAGCGTTCTTTTGCAAGTGTGTAAGCGTTCATATCGTATCCTCCTTAATAATATCCGGTAAATACACTGTCTGGGCGCGGAATCGACCGCGCTGCGCGATGGACAGCTTTCAACAAATCCATTATAGAAATCTGCGGCGGGATGTGGTATCATAGCATTGTCGTGAAATATCAAAATCTTGCTGTTTTCAAAAGGGGCACACAATGGAAGTACTGCACTATAACCTCGACATGACGCCAGAGTCAAAGTGGGAAATCGTTTCGGCCAGCGCGTTTGCCCGCGGCAATCTGCTGTATTTGCAGGAGGCCGGACATTTCATTTCCGGTTCAAATTACTATACCGTCCGGAATAATCTGGATTCTTATCTGGTCAAGCTGACACTGGCCGGTCAGGGAATATTGGAATATGGCGGTGAACGCTATCCGCTTCCGGCGGGGAGCTTTTTCTGGATCGACTGTCAGGCGCCGCAGCACTACTGCACCGATCCGGATGTCGGGCACTGGGATGTGCTTTGGGTGCATTTTTACGGCGCAACGGCAGGCGCGTACTATCAGGCGTTTTTGTCCCAGACACGCGGGCGCGCCGTGGCACAGCTTCCGGTTGACTCTCACGTCAGTGCGCGAATGAGCGCGCTTCTGACGCTGGCCGCCGCGGACGGAAACGAGCTTACACGCGATATCCAGGCCTCGGCGCTCCTGACGGCAGTGCTCAGTGAGCTGATCCGCTTTTCTGCGCCTGACGGCGCGCAGCCCGTTCCCGACGTTCTGCGCCGCGTACAGCAGTATCTGCATGAGCGTTATGCGCAGAAGATCAGTCTGGATGATCTGGCCGCGCAGTTCAATCTGAGTAAATACCACTTGCAGCGCAGCTTCTGCCGCTACTACGGCCAGTCGCCCGGGGAGTATCTGACGCGGCTGCGCATGACGCGTGCAAAAGAGCTTCTGCGCGCGACAGATCTGCCGGTTTCAGAGGTTGCTTATCGCGTAGGCATGGAGAATACCAGTTATTTTATCAGTGTCTTCCACGCGCGTGAGGGCGCTACGCCGCAGCAGTATCGCCGAAGCTGGTCGCCGCCCGATATGCGCAGGTGAGCGCCCTGCAGCTTACCAGCGCTTGCGGTAGACGCTGGGCGGCATCTGCTCGCGGAGCTTAAACTGCTCGATAAAGTGGCTGATGCTGCCGAAGCCGACCTCCAGCGCGATCTGCGCGATGGGAAGATTGGACGAGCGCAGCAGGCGCTTTGCCTCCTGAATGCGGACGTTGGTCAGATATTCGTTTGGAGAAAGCCCCATGGTTTTACTGAACAGCTTTTGCAGATAGAATTTATTGATCGAGATCTCATGCGCCAGCACGTCCAGCGAGATATGCTCGGCATAGTGCTGGTTGATGTAGAGCTTGACAGCCTGTACATAGGGCGGCAGATCCTCCTGCTGCGTGCTGGGATCGGCCAGAATGATGCAGCGCGACATGATCTCGGTCAGCAGCGAAGCCGCGCGCGCATCGTCGCTCAGTGTGCCGTTGGCGTTGCGGTAGATCTCGACCAGCTTCTCAATGTTGTCCAGCACGACCTTGCCCGCATCGCCGCTTACGACCGGTGAGCCGCCGTTCTGCTGTAAAAACAGGTCATAGTAGCTCTTGCAGCTGCTTCCGTAAAAGTGAACCCAGTCGATGTGCCAGCCGGATGCATCCGGTGCAGTCCGATACCGCTGCTTTTTCATGCAGTCCAGCCAGAAGATCTGGCCGCCGCTGATCTCATATTCCTTTCCGTCATAGGCCAGAATGCCCTTGCCGGAAACGCAGTATTTGATCAGGTAGGAGGGCAGGCGCTCACGCTCGGTAAAATAGTTGCGCCGCCCGGGGAACAGGCCAAGCTCCTGCACATAGGGCAGATGTTTTTTTGCCGTGGGCGTTACGGTGGGCGAGAGCCAGACATAGTTCGGCTCGAGATCCAGCTCATAGAGCAATCTGATCTGTTCCATGCACATATCCTCCGTTTATAGGCGTGTTGATTCGAATGTACGATATTGTCAAATCGAGAAAATGCCAAGATACAGAAAATTTGTGTCAACTTTTTCAGAAGACAAAACGGACATATGGGTGCTATAGTCATGATATCAGAAAAATGTCGTAAAATCAACATTGTTTCAAAAATGGAATTGTACAACATCTACAAATCTGGCGTCTGATTTTTGATGGAAATCCGAGGCCAATTTTGTTGATACTGCCCTGCGGTGTGTCTTGCCGCGGCCGCATCTGTGCGGAACGGCAGTGTACAGGCAAACTTGAAAGCGGGGGAAACAACATGGAACAGTACATCCTCGAGCTGAAAGACATCACCAAGATCTTCCCGGGCGTCAAGGCGCTGAATCAGGTCAGCTTTCAGCTCAAGGCAGGCGAAATCCATGCGCTGATGGGTGAAAACGGCGCGGGCAAGTCCACCTTTATCAAGGTCATCACCGGTGTCCATCACGCAGAAGAGGGCGAGATGTATCTCGACGGCGAAAGGGTCGATTTTCGTTCGCCGCTTGATGCGCAGAATGCCGGCATCGCCGCAATCTATCAGCACGTAACAAGCTATCCGCATCTGACCGTTGCGGAAAACATCTTCATGGGACATGAGATTCGTAAGCACGGAATCATGCAGTGGAAGAAAATGAACGAGGCCGCCGGTGAGCTGCTCAAGCGGCTTGACGCCGACTTCCAGCCCACCGCACGGATGGGCACGCTGTCTGTTGCACAGCAGCAGATGGTTGAGATCGCCAAGGCGCTTTCGACGAACGCGCGCATCATCATCATGGATGAGCCGACGGCGGCGCTGACCAAAAACGAATCCGAAGAGCTTTACCGTATCACCGAAAAGCTCCGTGACGACGGCAAATCCGTCATCTTTATCTCGCACCGTATCGAGGACATGTACCGGCTCGCCTCGCGCGTCACCGTTTTCCGCGACGCGCAGTACATCGGCACGTATAACGTTGCCGAGATCGAGCCGCCCGAGCTGATCAAGGCCATGGTTGGCCGCGAGGTCAGCGACCTGTATCCCAAGCCCGAGGTCAAGGCAGGGGATGAGGTGCTTCGTGTTGAGGGGCTCTGCCGCACCGGCTTCTTTAAGGACGTCAGCTTTAACGTCCGCGCGGGCGAGATTGTCGGTCTGACGGGTCTGGTCGGCGCAGGCCGCACCGAGGTCGTGCAGACCATCTTTGGCGTCGAGCACTATGACGCAGGCAAGGTCTATGTCTCGGGTAAAGCGGTTCACATCCGCAAGCCGCAGGATGCAATGAAGCTTGGCATTGGCCTACTGACCGAAGACCGCCAGAATCAGGGCCTGATTCTGGACTGGGGCATTGGCCGGAATATCACGCTGCCAGAGCTTGGCACAAAATTCTCGCGCAAGGGCGGCATTACAAACGATAAGCTTGAAAATGAGGCCGCCAAGAAGCTGGCCGAAGAGATCGGCGTCAAGGCCGTCACCGTCTTTGACCCCGCAAGCTCGCTTTCCGGCGGCAACCAGCAGAAGGTCGTCGTTGCCAAGGCGCTTGCCAGCGACCTCAAGCTGCTGATCATGGATGAGCCGACCAAGGGCGTTGACGTCGGCGCAAAGGCCGCCATCTATCAGATCATGGGTGAGCTTGCACAGCGCGGCATCGCCATCATCATGATCTCGTCCGAAATGCCCGAACTGCTTGGCATGTCCGACCGCGTGTACGTCATGTGTGACGGCCGCGTCACGGGTGAGCTCTCACGCGCCGAGGCAACACAGGAAAAGGTTCTTGAGCTGTCCATGCTGAAGCACAGCGGCGCAGCAAACGCAGGGGAGGTAACGCAATGAAACAGTCAAACGGCTTCAAGGGCTTTCTCAAAAAGCTCTCCGGTTCACGTGAGGTCAGCCTTGTCGCGGTTCTGATCCTGCTTTGCATCATCGTTCAGATGCGCAACAGCACGTTCCTCACGGCCAAGACCATTGCAGACCTGCTGAAAAACTACTCCACCACCATCACCATTTCCCTTGGTATGATGAGCGTCCTGCTCATCGGCGGCATCGACATTTCCGTCGGCGCGACGCTGGCCTTCTCGGGTATGTGTGCCTCGCTTCTGATGCGTGACGGCGTCTACTCCAGCACGCTGGTCATGTTCCTGGTCTCCATCGCAATCGGCACCGTCTGCGGCATGATCGTCGGTCTGATCATCTCCAAGGGCGGCGTACAGCCCATCATCGCAACGCTTGGTATGTGCAACATCTACCGCGGCGCAACGTACATCGTTTCCAACAGCGCGTGGGTCTCGGCCTATCAGTTCCAGAGCTCGTTCAAGGAATTTGCCCAGACCAACACGCTGACGGGCGGCCTGATGAACAATCTGGTGTTTATCACGCTGGTCTGCTACGTCGTGTTCTTCTTCATCATGAAGTGGACGACGTTTGGCCGCCGCATCTACGCCGTCGGCTCCAACGCCGAGGCCGCAGCCGTCAGCGGTATCCGCATTGACCGCATCCGCTTCTTTGTCTACACCATCGCGGGCGCGTTTGCCGGACTGACCGGCGCCATGTACACGGCGCTCTACGCCTCGGCCATGAGCGACATGGGCACCGGCATGGAGATGGACGCCATCGCCTCGTGCGTGCTTGGCGGCGTCAGCCTTAACGGCGGACAGGGCAGTGTTGTCGGCGTTCTGCTTGGCTCGCTGACCATGGCTGTCATCTGTAAGGCGCTTCCGCTGATCGGCATTTCCCAGTTCTGGAAGGATGCCATCAAGGGCGCGATCATTCTTGTCGCAATCATTGTCAACGTCATTGTCCAGCGCGCCATGGATCGTAACACACTGAAAGTGAGGGAGATCTGACATGGAAAACAACACCAGAAGAACCATTCTTGCCACCAGAGAGCGCTCGTGGAAGCAGCTTCTCGTGCGCTGGGAAACCCTGCTGATCGTCCTGTTCCTTGCGGTCAACATCTTCAACATGAGCATCTCGCCCAACTATCTGGATGCCTCCGGTCTGTTTACCGCCATCAGCACGTTCCTGCCCAAGGGCTTTATCGCATTCCCCATGGCCTATCTGCTTGTCCTGGGCGAGATCGACCTGTCTGTCGGCTCAACGGCTGCGCTGTCTGCAACGCTGCTTGCCATCAGCTATAACGCCGGTATCCCCATGGGCACTGCCATTCTCATCGCGCTGGCCTGCGGTCTGGTCTGCGGTCTGCTCAACGGCCTGATCATGGCAAAGTTCACCGAGCTTGCGCCCATGATCGTCACCCTTGGCACCCAGACGCTCTATCGCGGCATCTCCCAGATGATTCTGGGCAGTGAGTCCTCGGGCGGCCTGCACAGCTGCAAGTGGTTCTACGACATCTACTATGCAAGACTCGGCACCGTGCCGTATATCTTCCTTGCCTTCTGCATCACGGCCGTGATCTTTGGCCTTGTCCTGCATAAGACCGTCTTCGGCCGCCATCTGTACGCCATCGGCTCAAACCGTGTCACGGCACAGTATTCCGGCATTCCGGTTCAGCCGATCCGGATCATCTGCTACACGCTTGTCGGTCTGATTTCCTCGTTCTCCGGCGTCCTGTACGCCTCGTGGATGGGCTCCATCCGCTGGGACGTGGCAACGGGCTATGAGCTTGAGGCTGTGTCCATGGTCGTTCTGGGCGGTATCTCCACCGCTGGCGGCAAGGGCAATTTCCCCGGCACGGTCATTTCGATCTTCACCATCGGCCTGCTCAAGTATGGTCTGGGCTTGATCAACGTCAACTCACAGACCATCCTGATGATCATCGGCGCGATTTTGATCATGGTCGTCATGACGCCCAACATCCGCGCGTCCATTGCGGCAAAGAAGGCCGTCAATGCCCAGCGCAGCAAATCGGTATAAACGCATCCGCGTTTATATAAAAAAAGGAAAGAAGGAAAAATCATGAAAAAACTGATCGCATTGCTTCTTACCGTGATCCTGGTTCTTGGTCTGACCGCCTGCGCTGCAAAGAGCAGCAACGACACCCAGACCTATGCCATTATCACAAAGGCAGCAGGCAACCCCTATAACGAGCGCGAGGCTTCCGGCTTCGAAGAAGTTATCAAGGCTGCCGGCTACAACGTCATTGTCAAGCATCCCGCCGAGATCACCGCTGAGGCACAGATCACGCTGATCAACGAGCTGGTTGCCCAGAAGGTCAGCGGCATCGGCATCGCTGCCAACGACTTCGACGCACTCGAGACTGCTACCAAGGCTGCTATGGAGGCCGGTATCAAGGTCGTTTCCCTTGACTCCTCCTGCAACCCCGCTTCCCGTATGACCCACATCAACCAGGCTGGTGTTAAGGAAGTTGCACAGTGCCTGGTAGACGCGACCTATGAGCTGCTTGGCGGCGAGGGTGAATGGGCAATCCTGTCCGCTACCTCCATTGCTACCAACCAGAATGCATGGATCGACGCCATGAAGGAAATCCTGAAGGACGACAAGTACGCCAACATGACGCTGGTCGAGGTTGCCTATGGTGACGACGAGCAGCAGAAGTCCGTTGACGAAACCAAGGCTCTGCTTCAGAACTATCCGAACCTCAAGCTCATCAACGCTCCCACCACGGTTGGTATCGCTGCTGCTGCCAAGGTCATCAGCGACGAAGGCCTGCAGGGCAAGGTCATCATCACTGGCCTGGGTCTGCCGTCCGAAATGGCTGAGTTCATGACCGGCGACAACCCCGCCTGCCCGAAGATGTTCCTCTGGAACCCGATCGATGTGGGCCGCAGCGCTGCCTACACGCTGATCGAGATGGTCAACGGCAAGCTGACCGGCGCTCTGGGCGAAAGCTTCACCGCTGGTAACGGCAACACCTACACGGTCACCGACGCTGGCGACGGCGGCACGGAAATCATCATTGGGCCTCCGTTCGAATTCAACGGCGAAAACATTGAGGAGTGGAAGACCGTTTATTGATCTTCTTTCCCTTTGATCGCATGACTCTCTAATACGCGCAAGATGGAGCGGATACATCCGTATCCGCTCCATTTCTACAAGCATTTTTCGAAAATCCTGCACCAAAATCTGATTTTGTGTGCAAAAAAACAAATAATCAAGGAGGAAAAGCGTAATGCAGCTTAAACAGGCGCCCCGCGCGCGCGTTGGCCTTTATACCGCGGGACTGCATGCCTATTGGGCACAGTTTGCCGGACTGCACGACCGTCTGGTGGGCTATAATCGGTTTATTGAAGAAAAGGTTTCACAGTGGGGCGAGGTCTACAACTTCGGTCTGGTAGACAACGAGATCACTGCACGCGCCGCAGGCGAATACTTTGCTGCGCACAATGTCGATCTCATTCTCATCCACAGCGGCACGTATTTTACCAGCGCTTCTGTTCTGCCCGTGCATCAGATCTGCAAGGCTCCGGCTGTTATGCTGAACCTCCAGCCCGCTGCGCAGATGAATTATGCCAAAACGGATACCGGCGAATGGCTGGCGCACTGCGTCGGCTGCCCCGTTCCCGAGGCGTCCAATGCCTTTGAGCGCGCGGGCATCAAGCTCCGCTTTGTAAACGGTCTGCTTGGTCTGGAAAAGACGCCCGATATCTCCGTCACGGATGAGGTCACGGCAGACACGCCCTCTGCCAGGCGCGCCTGGGCGCAGATCGAGCAGTGGGTTCGCGCAGCCGGTGTCAAGCGGATGCTGCAATATGCGCGATTTGGCTTCCTTGGCAACAACTACAGCGGCATGCTCGATCTTTACAGCGACTTCACCATGATGCAGGCACAGCTTGGCATTCACGTTGAGCTGCTGGAGATGTGCGATCTTGACCGGAGTCTGAAGCAGGTCACCGAGGAAGAGATTCAGCAGAAGCTTGCCGACATTCAGGAATTCTTTGAAATTTCCGGCGACTCGCCCTCTGACCCGCGCGTCAAAAAGCCGACAGAGGAACAGCTTCGCTGGTCTGCCACCGTTGCGGCGGCACAGTACCGCATGGTAAAGGAATATCAGCTTGACGCACTGAGCTATTACTACCACGGTTCTGACGACAACCACTATGAACAGCTGCAAAGCGGCTTTATTGTCGGCCATTCGCTGCTGACAGCCGACAGCGTTCCCTGCGCCGGTGAGGGCGACATCAAGACGTGCGCCGCAATGAAGATCTGCGACACGCTTGGCCTTGGCGGCAGCTACAGTGAGATCGTCGCCATGGACTATGTCCACAACACCATGCTGCTTGGTCACGACGGCCCGTTCCACATCTCCATTTCGAACGGCAAGCCGATGCTGCGCGGTATGGGCGTCTATCACGGCAAGAAGGGAACCGGCATTTCCGTTGAGGCAAATGTCGTCAGCGGCCCCATCACGATGCTTGGCCTGACGCAGCTGCACGATGGCCGCCTGCGCTTCATTGCAAGCGAGGGCATGGCTGAGCCGTTCCCGATTTTAACCATTGGAAATACGCAGACACATGTTGACTTTGGCATGGATCTGGACGAATATATGGAAGAGTGGTTCCGCTGCGCGCCGACGCACCACTGCGCCATGAGCGTGGGACACAATGCGGCGCTGTTTGAAAAGGTCGCGGAGCTGCTTGGCGTTGAATTTGTACGCGTAGGAAAATAACAGGAGGGATACACATGATCAAAGGTTTTAAAATGAAGCTCTACCCCGGCATGGAAGAGGAGTATGAGCGCCGTCACAATCAGCTCTGGCCGGAAATGAAAGAGATGATCCATGCTCACGGCGGAAAGAATTACACGATCTTCCTTGACCGTGAAACGCTGACGCTGTTCGGCTACATTGAGCTGGATGACCCCGAGCTTTGGGCGAAGAGTGCTGACACGCCCATCAACCGCAAATGGTGGGACTTTATGGCAGACATCATGGATACCAATCCGGACAACAGTCCGGTCTGTGTCGATCTGCAAAACGTCTTCCATCTGGACTGAGCTAAGCAGGAATCAAAACAGAAAAAGGAGTGGACTTTCGTCCACTCCTTCTGCGTTTTATGAAAGCTTATTCCTCATTGATGCCTGTCATGGCCTCAAGCACGTCATACTGCTGGTTATTCAGGCCTTTCTTCATCATAAGACCCTCGTTGATGTCGATGTCGATCATCTGACCGGCACGCGCACAGATGACGCGGTTCGTCTTGCCTGCGGCCAGCGCCTCAACTGCGTGATAGCCCATTCTGGTTGCCATGACGCGGTCACGCGCGCTGGGCGTGCCGCCGCGCTGGATGTGGCCAAGGATGGTCACACGCGGGTCAAGACCAAGGCTGTCGTGAATCTGCTTACCGATCTCAACGGCGCTGCCCACGCCCTCAGCGACCACGATCATGAAATGCGTGTTGCCGTTCAGGCGCGACTGGCGGATTTTCTCCATGACGTCTTTTTCAAAGTGATAGCCGCGTTCCGGCATCAGAACTGCCGTTGCACCAACAGCCAGACCGACGTACAGCGCCAGATGGCCGGCATTCCGCCCCATGACCTCAACGACGGAGCAGCGCTCATGCGACTGCATCGTGTCGCGCAGACGGTCAATTGCCTCAACGGCCGTATTTGCGGCGGTGTCATAGCCGATGGTATAGTCAGTGCAGACAATATCATTGTCAATGGTGGCGGGGATACCGGCAACGCTGATACCCTGCTTTGCAAGCTCGACCAGCCCGCGGAACGTGCCGTCGCCGCCGATACCGATGATGCCGTCAAGGCCGAGCAGCTTGCACGTGGCTGCCGCCTTTTTCTGCCCCTCAAGCGTGCGGAACTCATCACTGCGCGCGGTAAACAAGATCGTGCCGCCGCGATTGAGAATATGACTGACGCTTTTTGCATCCAGACGGACGATATCGCCGCTGATCAGGCCGTTGTATCCACGCCGGATACCGACACATTCGATCCCGCGATACATGGCCGAACGAACGACCGAACGCAGCGCAGCATTCATCCCGGGCGCATCGCCGCCAGAGGTCAGGACACCGATTCGTTTTACCGCATTTTCCATGATATGCACCTCTCATTTTGATCTGCCGCTATTTTATCGCAAAAACAGCGCCCTGTAAATAGGCAATTGTTTGGGCGGCGTTCAGATTTCTCGAAGTCAATTCTTAAGATTGTCGTCATAATTACACTTATGCTTGGAAATACTTGCTTGAGGTGGTATAATGTGAAACAATACGAACGATGGAGGTACTGCTTTGAATCAGGCAAGCCGTGTGATCAATGAGGTTAAAAAGGCCGTTTCCGGCAAGGATTCGATCCTGATCTGGGTCATGACCGTCATCCTTGCGCGTGGACATATCCTGCTTGAAGACGTGCCGGGGGTGGGGAAGACCACCATGGCGCTGGCGTTTTCGCGTGCGCTTGGGCTGGACTATGGGCGCGTTCAGTTTACGCCGGACGTTCTGCCGTCGGATATAACCGGCTATTCCATATATGACAAGGAATCCGGCGCAATGCGGTATCAGTCGGGCGCGATTCTCTGCAATCTGTTTCTCGCGGATGAGCTTAACCGCGCGACCTCCCGCACGCAGTCGGCGCTGCTTGAGGCAATGGAGGAGGGACAGGTCACAGTCGATGGCGTCAGCCACCGCATTCCACAGCCGTTTCTTGTCTTTGCCACACAGAACCCAACCGGCGCATCCGGTACACAGCTCCTGCCTGACTCCCAGATGGACCGCTTTACCGTCCGTCTGTCCATTGGCTATCCAGAGCCGGACGCAGAGCGCGATATGGTTCTGACGCGCCAGAGCGGCAATCCGCTTTCTCTGGTCAGCCGCGTGGTGACGCGTGAGCAGCTTGTCCAGATGCAGGATGAGGCTGCGGCCGTGTACATGAAAAATGAAATTGTCGATTATATCGTTTCGCTGATCGGCGCAACGCGCAGCCACCCCATGATTCTGCGCGGCGCAAGTCCGCGCGCTACGCTTTCCGTCGCCTCCATGGCAAAGGCGGCGGCGTACATCCAGGGACGGGACTATGTCGTGCCAAAGGACGTGCGGGCAGTCTTTGTGAATACGGTGACGCACCGGCTTCTGCTTGCGCCCGAGGCCGAGGCCAAGGGCATCTATGCAGAGGATATCCTGACAGAGATTCTGAAGTCCACTACCGCGCCGAGGGTATAGCTATGCTGGAAAATCGGCTATTCTATCTTGCCTCGCTGGTCGGTATGCTCGTCTTTCACTGCTACTACACCGGCTGGATTTCCTGGTTTGCGCTGCTTATCGTGCTGCTTCTGCCGGTTTTTTCGCTTATCTTCAGCCTGCGGCCAATTCTGCGTCTGCGCCTTGGCATGCAGATGCCGTCCAGCTGCGCACGTGAGGAAGAGACGCACCTGCTCCTGACCTCCGGCTGTGACGGCGGGCTTTTGCCCGTTCCGCTTTGCAGACTGCGCTACGTCTGTGAGGACGTCATGGCAGGGGAGAGCCAGACTGCACAGCTGAAGCTTGTCGCGTGGGACAGCTTTGCCATTTCACTGCCGACAATGCACTGCTGCGCGTTTCGCTGCTGTATCCAGAAGGCGCGCGTATATGACTATCTGGGGCTGTTTTCGTTTTCGCTGCGGCTTCCGCCGCCACAGACGCTTCTGGTCATGCCAAAGGAAGCTGCGCCCGAGCCGCTGCCCAATCTCAGCCAGTTCCGCTGCCGCTCGTACCGGCCAAAACACGGCGGCGGCTTTTCCGAGCTGCACGACATGCGCGAATACCGAGCAGGCGACAGTATGCGCGACATTCACTGGAAGCTCTCTGCCAAAACTGACCGCCTGATCGTCCGCGAGGCGCAGGAGCCAGACCGCGGACAGACGCTTCTGACGCTTGACCTGTGCGGCTCGCGCACGCAGCTTGACCATTCGTTTGACGTGCTCTGCTGGCTCAGCCACTGGCTGTTACAGCATGAGGTACGGCACAACGTCAGCTGGCTTGCGCCAAAGACGCTTGAGCCGGAATCGGCGCTGATCACCTCGGAGGAGTCTCTTGCTGCGCTGATCGAGCAGCTGCTGCAAACACAGCTGCGCAGCGCCATGCCGTCCATTGCGGCGCGCAGCTATCCCAACGCTGACTGGCGGTATCACATCGGTGGCGGCACAGAGGAGGCGGCGGGATGAGACGTTTTTCCGTTATGGTCTGCGTTACAAACGTACTGCTGGTCTTCTGCATGACCTTCGGTGCGCTGCTTTGCGTGCTTACGGCGTTTGACGTGCCGTGTGCATTTGATACGCTTGCGCTGTTCTGCGCGGGCGCGGCCATCTGCTTCTGTCTTGCGTTTTCGCTTTGCAGGACGTGGCTTGTGCTCCTGATCGCCGCGCCGCTGGCCGGTCTTGCCCTCTGGCAGCTCTGGACGCCGATTACGCAGGCGCTTGCGCTGACGGCAAATACCATTGCGCCCGCTTTTATTAACGCCTTTTCCCTTGAGCAGGACTATGTTCTCCTTCCACAGCTGCAACAGGGGGAAAGCGGACTGTACTTTTTCTGCGCACTTGCGCTCCTGCTCACGACGCTTCTGAGCTGGGCAGTCGCGGCGGCACAAAGTCCGTCGCTGTGCGCCGTTACAACGCTGCCGTTTTTGATTTTATGCCTGATTATTTTGCAGACCGTTCCGGCGGCGGCCGCCGTGCTGCTTCTGGTCGGCGCGCTCATCCTGCTGGTGCTGACGCAGCAGATTCGTGAGCGCGAAGCCGTTCAGGGCGCAAGGCTGACGATGATTCTCTCAGCGCCGCTTGCCGCACTCTTTACGCTTCTGCTGTTGCTTTCGCCGCCAGAGGCCTATCAGCGCGCAAAGTGGCCGGATTCGCTGCGTGCGCGCATCAATGAAACGGTCGATGCGCTGTCATTCCTGCGCGAAAATGAGCAGACGGGGCAGATGGAATTTGTCTCGCCCTTTACCCCCAGCACGCTTGGCGCGTTCAGCTGGGATTCCAGCGTCAAAAGCGTTGACCTCTCACGCCTTGGCCCGATGCGTAAGACCGGACGCAGCGTGATGCAGGTAAAAAGCGAATCCGGCGGTGCAGTTTATCTGCGCGCCAACTCGATGGCTCGCTATGAAGACAGCATGTGGCGCGCGCTGGACGCCGATGC
Source organism: uncultured Oscillospiraceae bacterium (assembly GCA_964590095.1). Classification (GTDB taxonomy): domain Bacteria; phylum Bacillota; class Clostridia; order Oscillospirales; family Oscillospiraceae; genus CAG-170. The sequence goes on from CAZPYW010000005.1 coordinate 17,778, forward strand.
ATATGCGTCCGATGCAATAGGCGAGGACACGTATCTCAGCGGCGCAACGTCCTATGCACAGCTGATCGAGGTCAAGACGAATATGAAGTCGTCCGTCCTCTATCTGCCGTACTACGCCATGTGGCTGCCTGAGAACACCGCGCTCCACGGTGATGCTTACGTTGAAAATACGCTGCAGGCCACGGAATATGTCATTTCCTGCGCGCAATCTGGTGCATACGGCAGAAACAGCAGCTCCTTTGCCTATCAGCACTATCTGGATGTGCCGGAGGAAACGGAGCAGGCGATCAAGCAGTATCTTGCGCAGTTTAGTGTGGGAATTTCTGCCGAGCTGCCGGACGACACAGAATGGTTGACCCGATTTATACCGGAGATTCTTTCTGAAAAGAACTATGATCTTGCAACGCCGCGCGCACCGGCAGGTGAGGACTTCGTCTCCTGGTTCCTGCTGGAAAGTGACACCGGATACTGTGTGCATTTTGCCACGGCGGCAACCATGCTGCTGCGCTACTACGGCATTCCGGCGCGCTATGTGACCGGATATCTGGCGCAGACAACACCAGGGGAATGGACACAGGTTTCTGAGGATGACGCACACGCATGGGTAGAGTACTACCTGGACGGCAGCGGCTGGAAACAGCTTGAGGTCACGCCGCCGGATTATGGCAGCGCAGCCGAAAAACCGGAAGAGTCGAATGAATGGCCGGATTCAGACGAAACCAACGAAACTGAAAACAGCGATCTTTCATCAGAAAATCGTGATAATTCGAACATTCCAGACGAAAATAATCCAGCTGTGCAGCAGCCGGATGGCGATACGGTTCCAGCGCTCACGCCTGTGACAGACGAACAGACCGGCGCTCCGGTAAATGGAAATGCAGGGAAACAGCAGGGGAGCGGCGTTTTCAGCTCGCCGCTTCTGCATGGGCTCTGGTGCGTACTGGCGCTGGCTGCGCTCTGGTTCCTCTATCGCATCTTTGTCCTGAGCGCGCGGCGCGCGCAGTTTACGACAGGCTCGTGTAATAAACGCGCCGTGATGCTGTATCGCCATATTGTAAGGCTTGCAAAGCTGGCTGGCGCGCAGATTCCAGAGGAGCTGACCACGCTGGCCGAGTACGCCCGATTCAGCAATCACCAGCTGCGTGAAGATGCGCTTGCGCCGCTTACAGAGGAGGCTGCGCGATTGACAGACCTGCTGCGGCAAACGCGAAACCCGCTGCGTCGATTTGTCTACCGAATGATCGACGTCATCTGGTAGGATACAGATAATGCGCAAAACCGGCCTGTGGTTGTCACAGGCCGGTTTTCCATCTGGCGACTTAATTTATGAGAATCCAGCATCCAGAGCAGGGAAAACAGACACAAAAGCGGGGCAGCCCAATGAGTCCTCAAGCTTGGAGTATTATCCTGAAATCCAACTAACGCAACAAAATAAAAATTTTGTTGCGTTCGCAGTAGAATTGTGATACAATATACTCATCAAGGGACAGCTGACAGCATACACCGCCTAAAGACGGTCGACGCAGTGTGACGCGCACGCTGTCCGGATACCAGCCGCATGTGCGGCAGATTGGAGTTCATATGACCAGATTACAGGACTGCCCACAGGTACTGCGCGATTTTTTATCCTATCACGAGTCGATCAAGGGTCAATCGCAGAAAACCGTTTCAGAATACTATCTTGACCTTCGGATGTTTCTGCGCTTTGTGCGGCTGATGCGCGAGGAGCTTCCTTACAACACGCCGCTTGAGGATATTCCGATCAAGGATCTTGATCTGGCTTTTGTCCGCAGCATCACCTCAACCGAGGTTTTTGATTTTCTGTCGTATCTTGCAAATGACCGCGAAAATGAAGCTTCTGCGCAAAACGGCATCGGGACGGCGGCGCGCGCACGCAAGCTGTCGGCCATCAAGTCATTTTATCACTATCTGACGTCCAGCACCAAGCAAATAACGGAAAATCCTGTAAAAGATATCGAATTTCCGCGAATCCGTAAAAGTTTACCAAAATATCTGTCTCTGGAAGAATCCAAAGCACTGCTTTCAGCCGTCAAAGGGCCAAATCAGACGCGAGATTTTGCCATTTTGATGATTTTTCTCAACTGCGGCATCCGGCGCTCTGAGCTTGTGGGACTGAATCTAACGGATGTGTACGAAGACCGCCTGCGCGTTGTCGGCAAGGGCAACAAGGAACGCATCGTCTATATGGGTACCTC